>JBDSCV010000211.1:0-15229 GCA_039920905.1 Pyrinomonadaceae bacterium | reverse complement strand
TTAAGGCTTATGAACGTGACCGATCTCATTATTATCTATCTTGCTTGCGGATCGCCCTTTGGCGTCCATCAGATAACCAGGCGGCAGAACGGGCAAGCATCGACAAGTTGGCTCATTGTTCTTGCGTCCTTTCTGTTGTGGCCGGGCTTTGCGGGTGCTCTTCTCATTGGGCGTTTCGTCTCTGAAAATGAGGGTAATGAGGAAGCCTCCAGGATCGAACACTTTCGTACCGAGATAGAATGCGTAGGGTTTACCGGCGAAGCGACGAGTTCACTCTTCGAGTTTAGGGAAGTTTTTTACAGATTCACTGGTCTTATTCAATCCGCCAATTCTAAACCGCCCGTCAAAGCGGCCAATGAGTTTTTTGAGGTGAGCGGACACGCCAACAAATCTCTCGCTTCAAAGTGTCTAGCCCGCCGCAACCGCGAAAAGCTGGCCTATCATCAAACGCAAGCCCGGAATGAATTTGTCGATATTATTGCCGAGTTGGCTAATGATGAATTCCACCGCGCAGAGATAACTTCGATTGCTATAGAGTTCACCGCCTATCTCAAAGACGATCCGGCAACAAGTGATCTCACCGCCCTGGTGTCGCGGCCCGCAAAACGGAATGAGGTCGTCCGAGCTCTGCATCCTCCAGTGACAACTGCTCTTTGACGTTCCATCCGCACGCTAACAGTTTTGTTCTCACATCTATTAGCTTTAATATTTACGGGATGCTGGTAATTCTCCATCTCTTCGCCCTTTTTCTGCTGGTAGCGCTCGGCTTTTATGTCTTTGTTGCAGACCCGCGAAAACGCGCCCATCAGACTTTTGCCGCGTTTATTGCATTTCTGGCGATCTGGACGACAAAGGATCTGATCTTCTGGAATTTCTACCCCCGCGACTCGACCGCCGGTTGGTGGGCGTCGGCAAGTTTTATCACAGCGTTACTAATGCAGTATTCAATGGTAGTTTTTGCGTGGGTTTTTCCGGAAAACTCGCGGACGCCGCGCCGACGGGCCGCGACCCTCTTCGCCCCCGGACTGGTGCTGATCCCCGCTGCTATCTTTGGTATATTCTGGCAAAAAGCCGGGTTTGAAGATGGAAGTTTTGTCATCGAACTCACGCCGCTCGCGTATGCGTTTGTCACGTATGTTTATTTTGTTTTCTTTTACGGCGCCGTAATTCTTTTTAGAAAGTACCGTAAATATAAGGGCACGCAGCAGGGCCAGCAGGTCGGGGCGATCATCTGGGGCCTTGCGATCACAGGCATTTTAAAAACGATAGCCAACATTGCCCTTCCGTTCTTTGGTAATTACGAACTCCTGCCGCTTAGCGCCATCTTTGTTTTGCCCGGCGTGTTGATCTTTGCCTACGCGATCCTCAATTTTAAGCTCTTTTCACTTCAAACGGCGTTAAATCAGTTTCGACTCTTCCCGATAACTTACAAGGTCGCTCTTACCATTGCGTCGGTTGCGGTGTTGAGTTTCGTATTGTTCCAGATTCCGATATCGTGGTTGGCGTTCCGCAACGGAATGGACTACGAAGCGTGGCGGCGGTATCTGGTTTTTAGCGTCATCTCGGCCCTCATTCCAAATCTGCTGCTCCTGCTGTTGGTTTTGCGTACGATCTCTCGGCCGCTGCAGAAAATAACGCTCGCCGCTGTCGAGGTGGCTAAAGGCGGCTACGGAACTGAGGTCGATCTGAGAAAAAGCAATGACGAGATCGGCCTGCTGGCGGATTCATTTAACGAAATGAGCCGCAAGATGGCGTCAGACATTGATGAGTTACAACGCCTCAATGAACAGTTGATACGGGCAGAAAAGCTCGCGGCAATGGGCACTCTTGCGGCTGGGGTGGCACACGAAGTAAACAATCCGCTTGCCTCGATCTCGTCGCTCGTCCAGATGATGCGAAGCCAGGAGGGCCATTCCGCAGAGACCCGCGAAAAGCTCAATATGATCTCGGGGCAAATTCAACGCATAACTCAGGTCACAAACGACATGACCAATTTTGCCCGCACCCGCCCGGCGGCAAAAACCGAATCGGATATTAACGCGATCGTTCGCACCGCATTGCGTCTCGCGAGTTTTGACGAAGCTTTTCACAACCTGGAGATCGAAACCGATCTCGACGACAACGTTCCCGAGATTCTTGCTGACGAAGATCAGCTTCAACAAGTTTTCCTTAACTTGTTCTTAAACGCCCGCGACGCAATGCCGGGCGGAGGCTCTCTTTCCATAAATACATCGGTGAGAGATAGCGACATCGTCATTGAGGTAGCTGACAGCGGAACCGGAATTCCCGAGTCCGATATGGAAATGGTCTTCGATCCATTTTTCACAACAAAACCGACCGGAAGCGGCACAGGCCTCGGCCTCGCCGTTTGCTATGGTATCGTTACCGCCCACGGCGGCCGGATCGAGGTCGAAAATAATCAACCCGCCGGGACAAAATTCACTGTGATACTTTCCGCGGTAATAGAACCTGTTCCTGTTGACCCGCGAGCGTAAAATGCAGCGCGATGGTTACGATAGGAAAGTTCTTTTCACCTGCTAATGCTCCGTTTCTCCGCCAATCAGTTCGACGGCGTGTTTTAGCACTGGCCGGATGACTTCGAAACATTCTTCCACGCCTTTCGGCGAACCCGGGAGATTTATTATCAGCGTCTTGCCGCGGATGCCGCAGATGCCGCGTGAGAGCATCGCCATCGGAGTTTTTGCGGCGGTTTCTCGGCGCATTGCTTCGGCAAGGCCGGGAGCTTCGCGTTCGATAACGCCTCGGGTAGCCTCGGGCGTATTGTCCCGCGAACCGAATCCGGTCCCGCCGGTTGTGATGATGAGATTTATTTCTTCTCGTTCCGTCAACGCGTAAAGCGTATTACGAAGATGTTCGAGGTCGTCGGTGACGATGATCGTTTCGACGATTTCCGCGCCAATTGACGAGAGCAACTCGGAAAGGTGCTTGCCTGATAGATCATCATCCGCCCGGCGCGTATCGCTGACGGTGATTATCGCTGCTTTTATGATCGTGTTCGCCATTCAGTATCTTAGAACAATTTAACGCATAGACCGCAAAGAACGCAGAGGAACGAGGCAAATTTACAAGTTATTGATTCATCAGGCTCCGCGTTCTCTGCTCTCTCAGCGTTTAAGAACTTCTTATCCCGCTGTCGCCTCGATCTGCGCAATCTGCTGCTGACGGCGACCATACATAACGCTCAAGAGTACACCGATCACGACCAGCAGCATTCCCGCCAGAGACATTATGGATTGCGGCTCGCCAAACACAAACCAACCGACGGTCAGGGCGTAGATCAGACGGTGTAATTTATGATCGCGACACCGGCGATACGTTCGCGTTGAAGGGCATTTGTCAGAAATACCTGGCCTAGCTGCGAGAATATCCCGATAAGTACAAGATACAGCCAATCCCAGCCCTGCGGCGTTTCCCATTGAAAAAATAAGCTGATAAATCCCACGATCGCTCCGACAAGTTGAAAATGCAGCACCACGGTCAGCGGATGTTCCTTGCCCCGCAAACTGCGGACGAGGTTGTACGCCATTCCCGAACAAAATGCCGAAATTATGCCGAGCGCCAGATAGAACGGCGAGATGCGGTCGTCAAATCGTTCGATCAGCAAAACGCCGCTGAACGCAATGGTGTAAAATATCCACTGCACGGGCATCACTTTCTCACTCAGAACAAAGATCGCGATCGTCGCTGTAAATATCGGCGAAACGTATTGAATCGTCTGCGCCGACGCCAGCGGCATTTGCTGGAGCGTCAGAAAAAAACAAAACAGGGCTGTTGTGCCAAAAATTCCCCGAAGCAGCAGCATCGTGTGGTTCGACCCGATGAGGCTGCCTTTCGCCCGTCGCAGACCATAAACGCAAATAGCGGTCGCGACGATGCAGCG
This sequence comes from Pyrinomonadaceae bacterium, assembly GCA_039920905.1. Classification (GTDB taxonomy): domain Bacteria; phylum Acidobacteriota; class Blastocatellia; order Pyrinomonadales; family Pyrinomonadaceae; genus OLB17. The sequence continues at coordinate 11,328 of JBDSCV010000211.1, read as the reverse complement.
GAAGAAAACGGTTTCCATCGCCGGAATATGGGCGACCTGCTTTACGCAAACATTGGCCGCAAAAAAAGCGAGCGTCGATAACAACATCGAACGCACGCCTTTTGTAAAAAATGCCGGTTTCTCGCTCAAACTAAGAGGGTAATTTTTTGGACGCTCCATTGCAACCGCAGTCACTTTCGCAGCCGGATTTCGCGGAGAATGACCGCGTACGTTTACGCAGGAGTGAACCGGCATATACGACCGCCGTAAATATTATGGCTACAACAATAATGTATTGGATATTCATAAGGTCGCGACTATCACCCAAATCCTAAATACTTGCCGCCCTGATAGGTGATCAATGCCGCGATATAAGCCAACGCCGTCATGTACGCGGTCATGAATAACGGCCAGCTCCACGAATTAGTCTCTCGTCGAACCACGGCGATCGTGGACATACACTGCATCGCCAGGACAAAAAATACCATCAGCGTGAGCGCTGTCAACGGTGTCCAGGCTGGCTTACCTTCGTCGGTCTTAGCGTCCCGAACCGCCGAGATCAGCGTCTCTGATTGTTCATTCTCATCCTTGCCAACATTGTAAATTATACTCAGTGTTGAGACCAGAACCTCGCGTGCCGCAAAGCTCGCGATCAACGCCACGCCGATCTTCCAGTCAAAACCCAACGGCCGAATAACTGGCTCGATCACATGCCCAAGCTTTCCCGCAAAGCTATGTTTTAGCTGCTCGCTTTCCGGCAGAGTTACGCTTTCCGGGTTCCGAGTTTCGAGTTGTTCCGAATTTGGAACTTGGGGCCCGACACTGGGAACCGGCAAAGCACGCGGAAAATACATGAGCGCCCACAGGATGATCGAGATCGCTAAGATAACCGTTCCCGCTCGTTTTAGAAACAGCCATGCCCGCGTTATCATGTTCTGGAAAACCGTGCGGAGATTTGGCAGACGATACGGCGGCAATTCCATCAGAAACGGCGGCGGCGGCGCTCGTAAAACGGTGCGCTTTAGAACAAACGCAACGGCGATGGCAACGACGATGCCGAGGGCATACATTGCCAGCATCAGCACCGCGCCCAGCGAAATAAATCCAAAGATCGTGCGGCCAGCAAAAAATGTCGCGATCATCAGCGTGTAAACGGGCAGACGCGCCGAGCAGCTCATAAACGGCGCGATCATTATCGTCGCAAACCGGTCGCGGCGGCTTTCGATCGTGCGCGTCGCCATAATGCCAGGGATCGCACACGCAAAGCTGCTGATAAGCGGCAAAAACGCCTTGCCGTGAAGCCCGACGCGGCTCATTAATTTATCAAGCAAAAAGGCCGCCCTCGCCATATACCCGCTGTCTTCGAGTAGTGAAATAAAGAGAAAAAGCAGCAGGATCTGCGGCAGAAAGACCACGACGCCACCGACGCCGGCAATGATGCCGTCCGCGAGAAGATCGGTTAGAATTCCGGGCGGCATCTCCACGCGAACAAAGTCGCTGATAGCTCCAAAGCCCTTTTCGAGCAAGTCCATTGGCAAACTTGCCCATGAAAATATTGTCTGAAAAACGACGAGTAAGACACCGACTAATATCACAAGGCCAAAGAATTTATGAGTGAGAACACGGTCGATCTTATCCGTGAGCAGGTGCTGTTTGTGGTCACTGTGCCAGACGGATTCCTGTACCGCATTCGAAATAAAATTATAACGGTCAAATATCTTGCCGTGCGGCCCGGATTCGTCCGCTGTCTCATCGTAAACATATGGCACAACCGGCGTGGTGTAAAGAACCTTCGCAACCTTTGCAGCTAACTCTTCACGTCCGCGTCCGCTTTTAGAATTGACCGCAACGACTGGCGTTTTTAGTAAAACGGAAAGCATCTCGACATCAATCTCGTGCTTCTGTTTTTCAAAAACGTCGATCATCGTCAGAGCAATGACTACAGGGACACCGAATTCGAACATTTGCATCACGAGATACAAATTCCGTTCGAGATTCGTTGCATCGACCGCGGCAACGATCACGTCGGGTTTTGGTACGCCGGGTTGTTCGCCGCGAATAATATCGCTGGCGATCTGCTCGTCGAGCGAGGTCGCATCAAGGCTGTAAAGACCGGGAAGGTCGATCAAATTGGCAATTTTTCCGTATATCTTCCACGGCCCTTCCTTGCGTTCAACGGTGACGCCAGGGTAATTTGCTACTTTTTGTTTGAGGCCGGTGAGAGAGTTAAAAAGAGTTGTCTTGCCAGCGTTTGGGTTGCCGGCAAGAGCAACTGTGATATGAGAATTATGTCCGTTGACTTCCATTCATTGCCTACTCGGGCATATTGCCGCCGGACTAGTAGCTGACCTCGATAGCATCGGTCTCGCTCCGTCGCATCGCAAGACTGAATCCGCGGACACGGATCTCGATCGGGTCTCCAAACGGCGCCATCTTGACGACTTTGACCGACACGCCGGGGATCACACCCATTTCAAGCAGCCGCCGCGTAATCGAGCCGGTGCCGTTCACCGCCGTCACGCGTGCGTCACGCCCAATCGGTAACTTGGATAAAGCGATGGTTTCCCCCGTCGCTGGTTCAATCATAATCACCTCACTTACAGCAATCATCTTATCCGAATTGAAAACCAATTTCAATTTCAATTAAGAAAAAAATACAATAGCAAATAATAGGCTGTCTGACTACTTGGAAAGACTTGGGAACCCGGAGATCAGATCCGCCTGATAGGCGCCAAACGAGAAACGCACCGGTACGCGTTGATCGGTGCTAAGCCAGACCCTTAAAGCAAGGGCGTCGAGATCCGGGTTGCCCGTGTTTACCGTTATCATTTGAGCGGAGGTCTTTTCGCCGTTGATCGTGATCACCTCTGGATTTGAAGGCCTGAGCGTAAACACGTAGCTTTTTGTTTCCCAAAAAACTGCCACGCGAGTATCGTTCACGGGATTGTTAGGATCTTTGCTTGGCTTCAGATTGAACGACCGAATCGCATAGATCAGCGATAAAAAGCTGTGTGTTCCAATCGGAGCATCAATCGGCTGATCAGCGCCGAATGAGATACTTCCGGTGCGTTTGTTAAACGTTACGGTCTGGTTGAGACCGGGGAACACAGTGGCAAATTTTGATGCGATCATTGTGGGGGTCAAAGTTTCGGGATCGACCTCAACCAATGCCGTGTCGCCGGGTCTGAAAGCTTGATTCCCCGGCTCGACGCCAGTCACCGTTGCAGCAAGAAGAAGACTGTCAACATTTTGAAACAACGTTCGCTCACGTGCGTTCAGGGTAATAAAGGCCACCGGGCTGCCGCCGGTCGTTATGCGGTAATCCAGCGATTCACCGATCTGGAAACCTAATTCCGGTGCGAGCGGACGATTTTCAACATAAGGTTCGGGCACCGGAGTAGGTTTTGGCGTAGCCGATGGAACGGGCGTTGGAACCGGTGTGGGTAAAGGCTCAGAAGTTTGTGTTTCCGGGTCTGGCGGGACAATGGCTGAGAGGACGGCCTTAAATTCACCCTTTCCGGTCGTAAATCTGATCACCACGGGAATCCGGGCCTCGTCCGCCGAAAAATGAATAAATAGATTTGTTATTCCGTGCGCCGTTAAAAAATCGCTCTGTACCAAAAAAATATTGGTATCAAAATTTCCAATTTCGGTCCTTGCCGTTATCGTTCCCGCGCTCTGAAAGGTCGCCATATAAAGACGCTGCCCTTCAAACAAGGGAAAAGTGCCGACTCCGCCTGCCTCTCTCACTTTGTAGATGAGCGTCAGCAGATCGTAACTCGCAGTAGGTCGGGTCAAATAGTTGCGGACGCTGATTTTGGGCAAGGCAGTGGTATGTGTATCGGTGGTAATATAAAGCGGCAAACCCGTGTCCGGGGCGGCAAATACTGTCCGGCTCTCGTCAAATACAAAAAAAGCGGCGCTGACGAGATCCAGCGTTTTCATCTTTGAACGAATCTCCACCGAATCTCTGCCGCCAAGTTTGCCGCGCGAAGCAACGTAAGTTTCTGCATATCCCGCATTTAAGAGCTTACCTAACGAGAGTGTGTAAGTAAGTTTTTCGCCCACACGAAAGATCGTTGACTGCGGCGAGGAAACGGTCGTTTGAGCCGAGATATGAGCGGCTCCGGCAATTAAAGTGCCGAAAATGAGCAACGGAAGAAATGTCGCAACCATCGTGTGGAAAACAAACCGCGACCCGCCGGACAGTAATAAATACATCTTGTTGCTCATATTATCTAAATTAAATCTCTCCGACAATCGCTTCGACAGCCGCGAGACGATCTGACGCTTTTATGATCGGGCGTCCGATCACGACATAGTCTGATCCGTTCGCGATCGCCTGCCCAAACGTAGTTACACGCTTATGATCGTCCCGGGTTGCAAGAGTAGGACGAATTCCAGGCGTCACGGTCAAAAAATTATTATTTGAAACTGCTTTTCGTACCGCTTTGACCTCATGAGGCGAGGCGACAACACCGTCAAGCCCGCATTCCGCGGCAAGGCAGGCGAGCTTGACTACCTGATCTTCAACATTTTCACCCGCCCCGACCTCGCGCAAGACTTCCTCGTTTGAACTAGTTAAAACAGTAACACCGATTATCAATGGACGGGCAATTTTCTCACGCCCACAAGTCTCATCAACCTGATTGACAGTTTGCTCCATCATCTCGCCGCCACCGGAAACATGAACATTGAACATCCAAACGCCGCTTCTCGCGGCTTCGACAGACGCTTTGGCCACCGTATTCGGAATGTCGTGAAACTTGAGATCAAGAAAGATTTTGTTTCCGGCTTTGGTAAACTCACGTACAAGTTCCGCTCCGGCGGCGGTAAATAGCTGCAAGCCTATTTTAAATGCACCAACGTGGCCCGACAATTCACGTGTTATTTCCCTCGCCTCATCAGCTGTTTGAACGTCGAGAGCAACGATGATCTTATTTTTCAACTCCATCACTATTAGTCGCTCGTGAGAATTCCGCGAAACCGGCCTTTTTCCCAAATGTATGTCGTGCCAGCTTTCTCCCAAATAGCGGAAAAGATCGCATCGTGTTTGTATCGAAACGATTGTTGCGCATCAAAATTGTAGCCTTTACTGCCCTTTTTTTCCGACCCAATGCAATCGGCTGCTTCCAGAAAGTAGGTATCGAAACCGCTTCTCGATTTCATAAGAACAACAATGATTTGGCTTTCACTACTCTGCCGATTTTGCAATTGAACGGCGTAGTCGATCTTCCCGTCTCCGTTCCAGTCGCCTTTGATCGAATTGGGTTGCTCGTATGGAAACTCTCGCTTATAGAAATCGACAATTTCTTTTTTGACCTCCGCTAATCGCCAACTACGGAATTTTGTATCAAGTATGCGTTGAGCATCAACCGATATAACGGCTGTTTGAGCAAAAATCGGCGTGAACGAACACAGAAATACCAGAGCAAAAGCGGAAATTGTAATTTTCATGTTGTTTTAATCCAAGTCCAACGGGTTTCTAAACGGAGTGGTATCTTTATCGGCTCGCTTCATCGCTTCTTTGAACTTCTCTTCGAGCAAGCGCCCACGATCCTTCATCGCAGACATTTCCTGTGCAAATATCTGTTCACGCTGCTCTTGTTTTTTGCTCAGTTCGCCCTGCAAGTCTTCGAAAGAACCGTGCACCTTCTTTTTCGCCTCGTGGCCGAGAAGCGCACCGGTCTTGGCGTCTATAATCAGTGACGCCTCACAACATGGGCAAGTTACGCTGTATTTTTCCATAGCCTTGAGTAAAATTATACAATATTCCGCATCCTTTACGCTTTCGCTGCCAGCTTGGATGTAAGATCTGCCTTAACGGATTCCCACTCTTCCCGAATAATACTGAAATATACCGAATCTCGAAAACGTCCCGTCTCTGTGATCATGTGATTTCGGAGGGTTCCTTCCTCAACGCCGCCGATCCTAGCTATTGCCCGGCGTGATCTTTCATTATTTGCGTCGGTTTTGAGTTCGACGCGGACGCAATTCCATGTCTCAAAGGCATGCGACAGCATCAGTAGTTTCGCCTCGGTATTTATCGCGGTCCGCTGCCATTGGGGATTGATCCATGTCCAGCCGATCTCCGCCCTGCGATTTGCTATTTCGATATTCCCGAACCGAGTAGATCCGACAACGGTCCCGCTTGAACGCTCAATTGTAACGAAGGGTACGGCAGTTCCCTGATCTTGCATGGCCAACGCATCCCAAACATATCGTTCGATATCACTCTCGTGATTTACGATATTATTCGTCCACTTCCAGATGGATTCGTCCATCCCGACCTTGCAAAGAGCGGGCAAAAGATCGACCCGCAGCGGATCAAGCCGCACAAATTTCCCCTCTAAAACTGCCGGTTCAACCTTCATTACCTTTATGTTAACAAAAAGTGGGCAGGCCCCGCGGCCTGCCCACTTCTGGCTGCTGATTGCTGACTGCTGACTGCTTAGATGTCGTAATACATCGAAAACTCAAGCGGGTGCGGCCGCAAACGCAGTGGGGTGATCTCGTTATCGCGTTTGTATGTGATCCAACGTTCGATGAGAGAGGTTGTGAATACGTCACCCTTTAGAAGGAATTCGTGATCGTTTTCGAGAGCCCTAAGGGATTCGTCAAGGCTGCCCGGTAGCGACGGTACGTTTGCGAGTTCCTCCGGCGGCAGATCGTAAATGTCCTTATCAAGCGGCTCGCCAGGATCGATACGGTTTTGGATACCGTCCAAACCTGCCATCAGCAAAGCTGCAAATGTCAGATACGGATTGCACGACGGATCGGGCGGACGAAATTCCAGGCGTTTGGCTTTGGGCGACGAAGAAAACATCGGAATACGCACCGCCGCCGAACGGTTGCGTGCGGAATATGCGAGGTTTACAGGTGCCTCAAAGCCCGGGACTAACCGCTTATAGCTGTTCGTCGTTGGAGCCGCAAATCCGACAAGAGCGGGAGCATGTTTGAGCAGGCCGCCGATGTAGAACTTTGCCATTTCCGAGAGACCTGCATATTGATCGCCCGCAAACAACGGGCTGCCGTCTTTCCACAGCGACTGGTGACAGTGCATTCCCGAACCATTATCGCCGTAAACCGGTTTTGGCATAAACGTCGCCGTCTTTCCAGCGGCGTGGGCCGTGTTTTTGACGACGTATTTAAAGAGCATCAGGTTATCGGCCGTATGCAGCAGATTTGAAAATTTGAAATCTATCTCGCACTGCCCGGCAGTTGCGACTTCGTGATGATGACACTCAACATTTATACCGACATCTCCCAAAATTGAGGAAATTGTATTGCGGATATCTATCAGCGTGTCGAGCGGTGCAACCGGTACATAACCTTCTTTCGGGCGAATGTGGTAGCCGGTATTCGGGTTATCGGATGAGCCTTCGCGGCCCGAATTCCAGTGGCCCTCGTCCGAATTGACGTAATATCCGGCCGAATGTTGATTATTGTGATAACGGGCCTCGTCAAAGATAAAGAACTCTGCCTCCGGGCCGACGTTGATCGTGTCGGCGATACCGGTAAATTTCAAATAGCTCTCGGCCCGCTGGGCGACCGAGCGCGGATCAAGCCAATAGCCTTCTTTTGTGATCGGATCAACCGCATTCGCGATCAGGGAAAGCGTCATATCATCGGTAAAGGGATCGACCCAAAACCGCGACGGGTCGGGCACAAGCAACATGTCTGATTCGTGAATGGCCGCCCATCCGCGAAGGGACGAGGCGTCAAAACCAAACCCATCCTCAAAGCTGTCCTCCGACAACTGATCGATCGGAAACGTAAGGTGATGCCACGATCCGATAAGATCGGTGAACCGGACGGAAACAAATCTCGCTTCCTGATCGGCGGCGTAAGTCAAAACATTCTTGGCGTTCATTTTCCTCCTGAATTGGTGTGTCTATTTAAAATATTGAGTCGTTCCTTTCTCAACAACCGGAATTTCAAAAATGGATTCTATAACACGAAATTGAGGGTGCAAAGCACGGACACCGGCGGAAATATTTTTTTTATCTTTCCTACATAATTGTAGGACTCTAGCACTTTGGTAGGAAATACGGGACATTCTGCTTAAGCAAAACAAATACTAAACGATCGCACCGACGAGGTCGTATTCGTGAGCCTCGGTGATTTGAACATTGTATATCGCACCGATCTGAGGGTCGAGGTCTTCGGGCATATCGTTGATGAGGATGTAGCCGTCAATCTCTTGGGTCTGGCCTTCGAGGCGGCCCTGGAAAAGGAGGTCGGATTCCTGTGAGAGGCCTTCAAATAAAACGCGATAGGTGTTGCCGATCTTGGCCTTGTTAAGCTGTTTGCTGATTCTGGCCTGTTCTTTCATCAGGCGATTGCGGCGCTGTTTTGCGATCTTCGGATCGACTTTGTTGGGCAGATCAAATGCAGCAGTTCCCTCTTCGTCGGAGTAGGTAAAGACGCCGAGATTGTCGAAACGGCAATTCTGTACGAACTTTATCAATTCTTCGAAATCGTCTTCGGTCTCGCCGGGAAAGCCTGTGATAAACGTCGTGCGGATCGCAATTCCCGGAACGGCGTCGCGGACGCGGGCGATCAGGCGTTCGAGCGATTCGCGTGTGCCGCCGCGTTTCATCAGCTTGAGTACATTTCGCGATGCGTGTTGGAGCGGCATATCGAGATATTTGACGGCTTTTGGAGTTTCAGCGATTGCTGAGAGAAATGCGTCTGAAATATGCGTCGGAAACGCATACATCGGGCGTATCCATTCGACCCCGTCGATCTCACCAAGCGCCCGGATCAGCGCCGCGAGGGCATCAACCTCGCCGAGGTCTTCTCCGTAACGGGATGAATCCTGGGCGATCAGAACGAGTTCCTTGACGCCCTGTTTGGCGAGCATTCTTGCTTCTTCAATGATCGAACCAAATCGCCGTGAGCGAAACGAACCGCGCATCGACGGTATCGAGCAAAACGCGCATGGACGGTCGCAGCCTTCGGCTATTTTGATAAAAGCGGTGTGCGAGTCGGTCGCCCGCAGACGCGGCGTGTACTCGTCGTAAAGATATGTAGCGGATTTGTTGCCGATAGGCGTGATCGTGAGCTTCGCGGCATCAAATTCGTTATCCGCAGCTTTCAAAATATCGCCGACCTGAGACGTGCCGATAAAGGCGTCGACATACGGCAGTTCTTTCATCAGATCGTCGCGGTAGCGCTCGACGAGGCATCCGGCAACGATCACGCGGGTCGCTTTTCCTTCGGATTTCCAGCGGGTAGCCTCAAGGATTGCGTCAACGGATTCCTGCTTTGCCGATTCAATAAATCCGCAGGTATTGACCACAACCGTATCGGCCTCATCGGCATTATTCGTGATCTCATAGCCCGCCTCCGCAAGCTGCCCCATCATCACCTCGCTATCGACCAGATTTTTTGGGCATCCGAGACTGACAAATCCTACTTTCTTCATAATCACAAACACTATGATATCAAAAATTCCACAGGAACGCAGATGGAGACGCGACTGTGAGGTGGTATGCCAATTCCGATCAATATGCCAGCACGCGCGTTTACACTCGCGTTTCTGCGGCCCGGAAAACCGTTGTGATTTTGGACCTCCGCAACGCCGCTCAGCCCACCAGTCGGCGAGTCTCTCCTGAAATACAGAAAGCGAAGCCGAAGCCGTCGCTCGCACATCGGCGAAATCACCTCGAATGATCTCGCCAGCGATCGCTGTTCCTGATCGTCGAAGGCAACAAAATATTGAATCCAGAGCGTGTCGAGAGCTTCGAGGTATTTAGAGATGGCTGCGGTGAATCCGACGCCGCCCGCCGTTGCAATCTCGGATGCCGCAGGCGTCGGATCATAGGCAACCCACTCATCTTCTCCAGGAAAATAGACCTCTACCCAGGAGTGCGCGTATCGCTGCCGCACGATCAGCGTGTCAACCGCGCTGTTCTATTCCCCGCCGTGAAATCCGTTAACGATCCGCGTTGCGACACGCTGCGTTCGCAGCATCCCTGCACTGCGACCGTACGCGGCAGGGCGAACAAAACGGGCGTGTCGAGCGGTTCGAGATAAATTGTCTGTTTCGAAAGATTTTCGCGGCCCGCAGGTGAGCCGACCTGCAGCAAATCGTTGTCCCCTTCGATGATAGGCGTTGTTATTGACTTCGTGGATTTGCTCCAGGACTGATTATCAAAGGTATCGAGTGCAACGCCGCGAAAATAAAGTCCGTCCTCGCTGTCCGCATTACCTTCTAGTTTCACCCGCATCACTACCTCGTCATTTTGATTGATGCGTCCGAAACCGCCGAGCCTGACGGTGTCCGAAAGTCCTGACGACGTGTCCAGTCCTCGCTGATTGCCCCGAAACCGGCACCGCCAACACGCGGCAGCATAAAGAACAGCGGCATCGCGATAAGAACGATAAAGATGATCAACGCGATCGCCGTTGACAGCAGCCGCCGCAAAGACAATGTCGTATTTGCTTCGCTATCAAGGGATTTTTTATCTGGTTGAACGCCCGCGATCTCATTCTCGACCGCACGCGAAGTCTTCCTGATCTCAAACGCGATAACCGCACAAACCATAACGAGCAGATAGGCGAGAAACGATCCAAAATACAAAGCATTGATGCTCAATCCCGCCGCAAACAGAACCTCAAAAAATGACATCAGGTATAGGAATATCCAGTCACGGTCGCTCTTTTTTTGAAGCAGCTTTATCGCCGTCAGGCTCAGGATCATCCGCGCCGAGATGCCGGCGATCCATGTCTCGCCACCGGTTGACGTAACGATCTGAAACCGCCAAAACAAATAAAACACCGGCAAAGCCAAAACGATCAGCGCCGTCCCGACCTTCTCCGAGATCTGCCAACGCGAGCCTTCGAGAAACCACGCCGCGAACATCACGGCGATAAACAGCGACGTTCGGCCACCCCAAACGTTCCCGATATCCACAGCGAGAAAAACCCGAAAAAACGGCTGCATAGGAAACAAGACGGAAGAATTTCTCGAAGTTCATTAGCTAATACCGGACCAGTACCCGCTTTGATTATAACTTTCGGGGAAAATGTTGTCGAAAAATTTATTTAGACGTTATAATCCAGTTGTAATGATGACGCGACAAGAAATTATCAGGATGGTAGAACGGAATATGAATAATAATCCGAACCCTATGATCGCCACTGACGCCGGTGTGCGTGCTGTCAAGAAATATGCTGCCCTCGCGAAAAAACACAATATCAATTTCGCTCTGGTCGGAGGCATCGCGATGCATTTCTATAACGGCCCTCGCCTCACAAAAGATGTGGACGTGATAGCCTCGGCAATTCTGCCGATCGAAGCCGAGAGAAAATTAGGCTTTGGCGGCGACCGCTATCGGGTGT
>JBDSCV010000210.1:0-9874 GCA_039920905.1 Pyrinomonadaceae bacterium | reverse complement strand
GTCGTTTTACCCGAACCCTGCAAACCGACCATCATCACGACGTTCGGCGCGTTCTTTGTGAATACCAGCCGCGACGAAGTCCCGCCCATCAGCTCGGCAAGCTCGTCATAGACTATCTTGACAACCTGCTCGTGCGGCTTCAGATCCTGCCAGACCTCTTGCCCCTCAGCCTTTACGCGAACCGCATCGACAAAATCTTTTGCGACTTTATAGTTAACATCCGCCTCGAGCAGCGCCATCCGTACCTCACGCAAAGCCGCATCCACATGCTCAGGGGTCAACTTGCCCTGACCACGCAGATTCTTTAGCGATTTCTTAAGTTTGTCGGATAACGATTCAAACATATAGAGACAGTTCGGCCACAATAGTCGAAACTATAAATACTAGATGTTTGGGGTGTAGCTGTCAAGAATTGCTAGGCGAAAGCATTCGGTCTATAGCCGCAAAAACAGCTTCGGGCTTAACGCGCAAAATACATCTCGGCTCCCCAAACACCTCGCAGACATATCCCGGACATGGTTGGCAGGGAAATTCTTCGTAAACGATCTCGTTCGGGGCGTCAGTCCAGGGGCGCCAGTGGTTGCGGTTTGATGAGCCGAAGATGACGACCGACGGCGTTCCGACGGCGGCGGCGATGTGGGCTATGCCGGAGTCGTTGCCGACGAAGAGCCGTGCCTTTGAGGCGAGGGCGGTAATCTCAGGGAGCGTTAGGTCGTCAAATGTTGTGATCGGAACTTTTGATTCGCGCTCCAAATTTTCTAACACGGCTCGTTCATTTTTTGAGGCGACAGCGACGGTGTGAAATCCCTTTTCTGCAAGGAATTCGGCGGTGCGGGCAAAGTTTTCTGTTGGCCACTGTTTTGTAAAGAACGCACTCGACGGATGTAATAGAGCGAAGTTGCCAAGGTCTCGCCACCCGGTTCTGCCCTCGCTTAGCCACCTTTGTGTCTTTGCGTTAAATTTTTTTGCCAAAGACGATAAGGCTGCCGCATTAACAACCAAACGAGTTTTTGGCCGATCTTGGACCGGGACGCCAACTGAGCCTAACAATGCAAGCTGTTGTTCGGCGGAGTGAGTGAATTCGGTATTCCAGAAATCCGACGACGACGAGAGTAAATGGTTGTATAGAAAGGAGTATTGATATTCGGCATAACCGACGCGATGCCTGGCCCGGCTGGCGGCGGTGAAGAATGTCGCAGTCGTCCCGCCGTGCAGATTGAATGCCACATCGTACTTCGTCTTGCGAAGTATCCCTGCGTATATCGACCGTGCGAACATTAGGTCAAACGCCGACAGCTTGCCACCTTCGACTTTTGCAGTGTTTCTGGTCGGTACGGAGATGACATTATCAATCGCATCATGAACCACGTCCCAATCAACCAACAACGGGGTGACCCAGTCTTCAAGCAAAACGTCGATCTGTGCGTTTGGCAGAAATCGCCTGAGAGCAATAAGCGACGGCGTCGCAAGAACTGTGTCACCGATCGAGCGCAGTTTGACGACAAGCACACGGTTAACTTTTGTCCAATCGATCTGCATATAAGTCAGGGAAGTCTAGGAAGTCTGGAAAGTCTAGGAAGTCTAGGAAAGTCGTGCCTGACTCTTCCTACACTTCCTAGACTTTCCAGACTTCCATGACTTCCATGACTTCCTCGACTTCCTCGACTTATCTTTCGACCGTTGCTTCCTCGACAAGCATCACCGGTATCTCATCGCGAATCGGGTAAACCAAACAACACTCGGGGTTTACACATTTTAGACGTGTAGCCTCGGCGTCGATCTTGACCTTTGATTTGCATTGCGGGCAACGCAAAATTCCTAAGAGTTCGGGGCTTATTGGCATATTTAGAAGTACGAAATACGAATTATAGGTTTGATTACAATCGGTAATTTGCGAAACCTATTCGCTGGCTTCGGTCTTTGTCCCGCACTCGGGGCAGAATTTGGCACCGGCTGCCAGTTCAAACTCGCATTTACCGCATTTCGCCTTTTCCTGTGTCGAACCGCATTCGGAGCAGAATTTGGCGCCTTCTCGTAGGTTTGCTCCGCATTTTACGCACGGGACCTGTGCGATCTCCATCTTACCGCCGCAATCGGAGCAAAATTTGACACCGGTTGCGTTTGCCTTGCCACAGCTTGGACACGGCACATTTGCAGCGGCTTGTCCCCCGCCAGTTCCGCCCGCAACTTGCTGCCCAAAGACATTCGCCATTTGTCCGCCGACCGCAAATCCGGCACCGAGACCCGCACCTACACCCGCACCACCGCCCTCGTTCTGTGCGGCGTCGCGCAGGGCGTCGGCCGCCTGAAACTGCATATATGTTTGTGCGTCACCGAGAGCCCCCATCGAGGAACGTTTGTCCATCGCCGCCTCGACTTCTGGCGGCAGGCTGACGTTTTCGACGTAAAACTTTGTAACCTCAAGACCGAAGCCCTTGAAATCCTCGTTTATCTTGCCGCGGATCTGCTCTCCTATCTCTTTATATTGAGCCGCAAGGTCGAGGGCCGGAATTTTTAATTCGGCGACGGCATCGGAAAATTCCGTAACAATCGCGCGTTTCAGTTGCCCATCGATATCCTCGGTTTGAAATGTAGCATTCGTTCCCGCAATTTCCTTGATAAATTCTGCCGGGTCAGCAATGCGCAGGCTGTATGCACCAAAGGCGCGAAGCCGGACGATGCCAAAATCGGCGTCGCGGAGCATGATCGGGTTAGATGTGCCCCATTTCAGGTCCGTAAACTGTTTGGTGTTAACAAAATATACCTCGGATTTGAAAGGCGAGTTAAAGCCGTATTTCCAGGCGCCGAGCTTCGAAAGGATCGGCGTATTGCCGCCGTCGATCTCGTATTTGCCGGGCGTAAAAACGTCGGCGACCTGTCCCTCAAAGACAAATACCGTCGCCTGAGATTCGCGGACGATCAATTGCGCACCGTTTTTGATCTCCTGCCCGACCACGGGGAAGCGATAAAGCATGGTGTCGCCGGTATTATCGAGCCATTCGATAACCTCGATAAACTGGTTCAACGCCGCGTCTTTTATCTTGTCAATAATGCTCATTTTTCAAATCTCCTTGTCCGTACTCTTAACGATAAAATATGACACAAAGTTGCGTGAATTGGAAGTTTTGGCGGTCACAGGTATGTTTCTGATTTGCGTCGCGAAGTTTGCTTTGCGGTAAAAGATTAAGCTGATGCTGGTTGTGTGCGACGAACTCAGACGGTAGTCGGCCAGGCTCTGCTGCTCGGCTCCCGATCAATTCTTGTCGCTCATACTGAGTTCGTATTTGTACTCAAATACGAGCCTGAAAATGCGGTAGGACGCCCATATTAGTTTGATGATTACGAGGATTAAAAAATAAAAAAGCGTGAGCTTGGGTAATGATTCTCACGTTCACGCTTTTCTTCGAGGTTTATTGGAACCGGGTTGCCGTTGCAGTCGAGCAGCCCGTGGCGATTAAAGTGCCGTTGGCGGCAAAAACTTCGACTGTGCCGGTTGAATTAAAATCATTGCCACTTGCTCCAATGGTTTGAGTTTGTCTGACGATGTTCCTTCCGGCGAAAGTGCCGTCTGCGTTATAGCGGAGAAAGGTAAAGGCTATGGTCGGATGAAATTGATATTCGCATTCCAAATTCCGTGACCCGGACCGCGTAAAGTAGGACCTGCGCTGCCGGAAGTTTCGGCCATTGTGCCACCTTCATTAAAAGTGAGCAGACCTTGAAAACTAGGGGCGACCGGATCGCCCGTCATACAATTGCGCGGCGTAACTGTTGTTTGCCATACGCCGACAATGGTTGACGATATTACTCCTTCTGTTTGTTCTGATTGAACTGTTTGGTCTGATTGACCGAACACGGGAATTTGCGCAAATGAGACCAATGCTAACAATCCCAAAGATGTTCCGACTATAATTTGCATAAATTTATTTTTCATTTTTTTCTCCTACTTTTTTGTTTATCTGTCTGCCGAAGGTATTCGGCTATGCGCCGATATCAATGTTGATGTTAGAGAACCGGAATTACGGAAACTGAACTCTTGTAAGCGTACCGGGAAATATATTCGTAACAAAAATATCTCCTGTAAGCGGGTCTCGCACCATTGAGGTTGGCGTGATTACGACGGGTACGACCGTAACTGGCGTCGCTGTCGGTGTCGCGTAAAACCTGATTCTGCCTGGCTGATTTGCAAGTTGATTCGCGCTGAATTCCAGCGTGTAATAGCTGCCGTCGCCGCGACTATTTTCGTTAATCGCTGCGGAAATGAGGCTTTCTTTGACATTTTCGATGCGGAGAACGTCGATTGCCGATGTCAGATTCGGGATCAAAGTCTCGGTTGAGCCATGTCTTATATCTACACTTTGAACTCCTGAAAAGTTCTGTATGAAGGGAAATCCGGTGAGCAATGGAACGAGCAACCGGTCGCCGACGCGGTGAATATTATCCGGAACCGGCTCGACGAATGGGCCGCCGAGCATCGGGAAGAGCGGATTCGGCCTGTTTGGGAAAGTCAGAAGGGTCGTTGTGTTGCCGTTTACCACATTCACTCGGTGAATCACGTTGAATGCAGCATCAACAACATATAGATTCGATTCAAATAACTCTAAGCCAAAGAGATGTCCGGCTCTCACATTATCCGGGCGAGCCGGACGCGGCTCCGGGCGGTAATCGTGCAAATCAACGACAAGACGAATCCAAAGATGCATACCCTCGGCGTTGGTCAGAACTACCGGTAAATTGCCGGCGAGTGTCGTTTGATTAGCCATAGTCATAACGAATTCGCTCGCTAAATCGGTATAACCTTGCGGCAATGTCAATTCTAGAATCGAATTGAAGATTGGACTTGATGGGCCAGCCGGATTTGGGATCTCGATTCCCGGACCGTCATTCATTGCTGCATCGCCAACGCCGTTAGTCAGGTAAAGGACTTGACCGTGAAGAAGCAAGCCGGTCGTGCCATCCGTGTCCGGCGGGCCTCCCAAATTACTTACGCCGGACGGAAGACCGCTGATCAGCGTGTGACGGACAGCGGTGGTTTTGTCAACGACAGAGATTCGGCCTGTGTTTGGAGTAAATGTTCCGCCTTCGGCAACCAGCAGCGAATTGCCGCTTGCGTTGATAACCTTGGTCGGATGATCCAAACCGATCGTGAAAACGCCTGACGTTTGGGCGTGGTATTCAAAAACAAAACCACTCAAAAAAATTACAAATACGATGTAAGCAAATTTCTTTAACAGCATAGTAAATTCTCCCTTTTTGTTTATCTGTCAGCTACTCGACTAGTAAGTCAACGTAGACAGCCGCGTATAGCTGTTTCGCCAGAGGCGAATTGAGGGCGACGATTTTTCGGTACTGATTCAGTGCCGACTGCTTGTCGCGGTTAAGCAGGTAAAGTTGTACGAGATAGAATCGTGTGTTGGCGTTCTGCGGTGCCAGTTCGACGGCTTTTCGTAATTGCTCTATTGCCGCCTCATATTTTTTGCTCTGGCTCAAGGCATAGGCTAACTCGGAATAGGTGTTCGCATTATTCGGCTCAATTTTGATCGCGAGTTCTAGGGGTGCAACCGCTTGTTTGAACTTTTGCAGTCGATTAAAAAGACAGCCCAAGTTGTAATGTGCGGGTGCAAAATCAGGGCGTAACAGGATAGCCCGTTCAAACAATGCAATGGCTTCGACCGTTCTACCGCGTTCGGCGCACCTAGTTTTGTTGTAATCTTCCGGGTAGTCGGATTTAAGTTCGATGGCTTTTTTCAAAACTGTAATTGCTTGGTCGAATGTCCGGTGCGATAAAATGCCGCTCCGAGATTCCCGTAGGCGATAGTGTAATTAGCACGTAAACGAATTGCCTTTTCGAAAAGTTTGACAGCTTCAGCAACTTCACCCGCTTTTAGCAAGTCAACGCCATTGTTGTTCGATTCCTCAGCTTGAAGAGCTATTCGTGCCGAACTCTCAACAGTTTGAGATCTTACAGAACCGGTTAACGAGATAATTGTTAAGGCTAATACCAACATTTGAATATTCAGATTTTGTTTCATCTTTCACCTCGCTGAATTTATGACTGCAAAATATAACGCGACGCCGGGAGCAAAAAAGGCTCAATTTTTTTTATTGACCCAAAATCATGGACGGCGGGCGGCAAAAAAGATTGACTTGGCTAAAGTTAGAAGCGTATTCTTTAGATCAATTAACATGGGTTCTAATACTGAAAAATCGCAGGAGATTTCGCTGATTCTTCGAGGGTGGAGTGACGGCGGACAGGAAGCTTCGGAAAAGCTGATGCCGCTCGTGTATGACGAACTCGGACGGCAGGCGTCGCGGTTCATGCGTCGTGAACGGATCGGGCATACATTGCAGACGACGGCCTTGATTCATGAAACGTATTTGAAATTGATTGACCAGCGCTATGTGAATTGGCAGAATCGGGCCCATTTTTTCGGTATTGCGGCGCAGGCGATGAAACGGAT
Source organism: Pyrinomonadaceae bacterium (assembly GCA_039920905.1). Classification (GTDB taxonomy): domain Bacteria; phylum Acidobacteriota; class Blastocatellia; order Pyrinomonadales; family Pyrinomonadaceae; genus OLB17. The sequence continues at coordinate 3,416 of JBDSCV010000210.1, read as the reverse complement.
TCTGCTTGACTACGCGAAAGCTAGACACCGGGACAAACGCGGTGGAATTGCAGAAAACCTGCCGTTGGACGATGCCCGGTTTGTTTTATCGGGAGAGAAAAATGTCGATCTGGTTGCGCTTGATGAAGCGTTGACGCAGCTTGCGGAATTTGACGCTCAACAGGCACGAATCGTCGAACTCAAATTTTTCGCCGGGTTGACTATAGACGAAATCGCCGAAATCTTGCGAATTTCGCCGGCGACCATCAAACGCGAGTGGAATTCGGCAATGGCATGGCTGCATAGCGAGATCACTAAATAGGCTTGGCAATGACTCCGGAACGCTGGCAAAAAATAAAAGGTGTGTTTGACGCCGCGTTGGAAATTGAGTCGTCGAAACGCATAAAGTTTGTCGATAATGCTTGCGTTGACGACGCAGAACTGCGCAACGAAGTCCAAAAGCTCCTTGATTCATTTGAAAACGCCGAGAGTTTTATCGAGCAGCCCGCTGCGGGCGAAGTCGCCAGTCTGATACTGGAACCAAAACAATCGCTCAAAGACGGGCAGAGTCTTGCTCATTACAAAATTCTACGGCAGATCGGTATCGGTGGAATGGGCGAGGTTTATCTCGCCAAAGACGAAAAGTTAGACCGGCGTGTAGCCATAAAGTTACTTAATGAACAATTCAGCCGGGACAAGTCTAATTTGGAGCGTTTCATCCAGGAAGCAAAAGCTGCGTCAGGCTTAAATCATCCAAATATTCTGGTTATTCACGAGATCGGTGAAGAGGACGGGGCGAAGTATATAGTCAGCGAATTTATCGAAGGCAAGACATTGCGTGAAACTGCTGAAGATTCGCCGATGAAAATTTCGGAACTTCTGGACATTGCGACGCAAATTGTGAGCGCGATGACGGCTGCCCACGAAGCACATATAGTTCACCGGGACTTAAAGCCCGAGAACATTATGATCCGGCCCGACGGCTTTGTGAAGATTCTGGATTTCGGTTTGGCCAAGCTCGTTCAGCAGAAAGCGGTCGGCCTAGAGGACGCAACCGAAAAGCAGAATCAAACGGCGAAAGGTGTAATTCTCGGAACAGTCAACTATATGTCGCCGGAGCAGGCAAAGGGTGAGAGGGTTGACGAACGTACGGATATTTTCAGTTTCGGAGTACTCTTTTACGAAATGATCGCGGGGAGAACGCCGTTTTCCGGCGATTCGATGTCGGAATCTTTTGCCAATGTGATAAACCAAGAGCCGCAGCCGCTTTCGCGCTACGCATTTAACGTGCCGGACGAAATCCAGCGAATCTCGGCCAAAACACTTCGCAAGAATCGGGACGAACGCTACCAAACGATGAAGGGCCTACTTACTGATCTAAAAGATCTGCGTAGAAACCTTGAATTTGACGAAAGGCTTGAGAAAGCGGGCTCACCGGGTAGTGAGAACGCCGCCGCAGCTCCTGCGCCGACGATCGCAAACGGAAAGATTGATACGGGCCGGACCAATCAAAATTTCACAGGACAGATCAAACAAAACCGGCCGTTTCTGATGCTGGCGACATCGGTGCTGCTGATCTGCGCACTTGGCTTAGGCTGCTACTTTTTGTTTGCGAGAAAAGGTTTATCGACCGCCGAAGGTAAAAAATCACTCGCGGTTTTGCCGTTCGTGAACGCCAGCCAAGATCCAAATGCCGAATATCTTTCTGACGGAATCACTGAAAGCATCATCAATAATTTGTCACAGCTTTCGCGATTGAAAGTCATGTCCCGGAACTCAGTTGTTCGTTTTAGTAAGGACCAATCTGATGTTAAGAGCATTGCTTCAGAGCTTGGCGTCGAGACTCTCATTACGGGCGACATTAAACAACTTGGCGACCGGTTAATCATCAATGTTCGATTGATTAACGGCTCTGACGATTCGCAAATTTGGGGAAATCAATATGTCAAAAATTTGGGCGACATGATCACCGCACAAAACGAGATCGCCCAGGCCGTGTCGCAAAACTTGCGCTTGCGATTAACCAATACAGAGCAGCAACAACTCAAAAAACGTTCCACCGAAAATCCGGAGGCCTATCAGCTTTATCTTAAAGGCCGCTTCTTTCAAAACACCAAAAAAAAGCTGGATTTGCAGAAAGCCATTGAGTATTTTCAGCAGGCAATCGTTCTCGACCCAAACTTTGCCTTGGCTTACGCCGGTCTCGCCTCTGCTTACGAGCCGCTGTCATATCAGATGGGCATTCCGCGTGAATTGATGCTGAAAGCGAAGGAAGCCGCACTGTACGCCAAATCGCTCGACGACCAGTTAGTTGAGGCGCATACCACTCTCGGCCGCGTGCTTTATGCCTATGATTACAATTTTGCCGGAGCGGAACGCGAATTCAAACAGGCCCTCGAACTAAACCCGAACGATGCCGACGCACACAGAGCCTACGGTGAGCTGCTCACGTATCTCGGCAGACACGAGGAATCATTGGCAGAAATGCAGAGGGCGTTGGAGATGGACCCGCTCTCGCTCGCTGTTAACTGCGATTACGGTCGAAGCCTGGCGTTCGCCCGCCGCTATGATGAGGCCGTCACGCAATCGAAAAAAACACTTGAATTGGATAACGGTTATTGGTTGGCACATATGAACCTCGCCATTACCTACAATATGAAAGGAGGTTACGCCGCGGGCGTTGCCGAGAGCATCAGAATAAATGAGGTATTTAACTACACGCAGACCGTCACGCTGATGCGAGAGAGTTTTGCGAAAGGCGGTGTTCAGGGTTATTTGCGGGCCATGACCAGCAAAGGACAAATACCGCCCTATGTCGTCGCGACATTTTATGTGAGACTCGGCGAGCATGATAAGGCTCTTGACATACTTGAAAAGTCGTATGAAGTTCGCTCTTTCGACCTTGTGCAGCTCAAAGTTGACCCCCGTCTCGACCCGTTGCGCGACGACCCGCGCTTTCAGGATCTACTTCGACGCGTTGGCTTATAGCAGTAATTTCGTTTGCAGAGCACCGCCCAACAAGTCATAGCGAAGCTTCCCGAGTATCCAAAGCAGAACGATCATCGTAAAACCGCCGGTGATGTCAAGCAAAATATCCCAGACAGAAGCGGTTCGCGACGGCTCAAAACTTTGATTGAATTCATCGGACCCGGCGATCCCTGCTACAACAATTAAAGCCAAGACGTAACGATAGCTGCGAAATGCTGCAACGGAAGATTTGGACAGCGCCCTGACTATAAAAAAAGCGAGGATCGCGTATTCGGTAAAGTGAGCAGTTTTTCGAACTAAGCCGTGAATGGTCCGAAGCGTCTCTTCGGAAATATTTGGAAAAAGATATTTGAGAATAGGGCCGACAAAACGCGATGTTTCGGCCATCGAACCGCTATTGCTCGATAGGAAAAAGATCACACCGATCCATAAAAAAACTGGCGCGTAGC
>JBDSCV010000209.1:0-7230 GCA_039920905.1 Pyrinomonadaceae bacterium | reverse complement strand
CCGCTCGGCACCGCGGCGCGTCCCTGTGTTCCGTCTTCTAAGACAACCTCGGCCTCGATCGTCGGATTTCCTCGGGAATCCATGATCTCTCGTGCCCAAACCTGCTCAATAATGCTCATCTACAATTTTCCTCTCACCGGATTTTTCGACGCAAAGACGATGTTCTCATTCTGCCGACATGTTTTTCAAACGCACCCTCATTATCCGGTGCTTTTCGACTCTCTCGACGATGAAAACATGACCGTTAAACGGCACCGATTGGCCCTCCGACATCATCTGGCCGGCCTCCGACATTAGAAAACCGGCAATAGTCGTGTAACCTTCGGATACCGGCACATTCATCTCCAAACGCCGGTTTAGATCGCGGACGGCGAGTCCGCCGTCGAGCAAATGACTGCCATCGAGCTGCGGATTGATCTGTTCGTTTACCTCTTCGTCATGCTCATCCGAAATGTCGCCGACGATCTCTTCGAGCAGATCCTCAAGAGTGATAATACCCTCGACGCCGCCGTGTTCATCAACGACAAATCCAAAATGGAATTGTTCTTTCTGCATCTGGCGCAGCACGTCTTCGAGCTTTGCGGTGTCAACCACGTAATTTGGCTTATGGACGATCTCAGCAATCTTAAAGTCATTCGGACGCAACAGATAGCCGACCAGATCCTTACTGTGAATCACGCCCGCAATCTCGTCAAGTGAGCCGCGATAGACTGGCAGCCGGGAAAAGGAACTGTCGCTAAAGATTTTTGAGATCGTATCGAGTGTACTGGTTTCCGGGATCGCGACGATCTCGGTTCGCGGTACCATCGCCTCTTTCACTGTCGTTTCGGAAAACTCAAAGACCTTATTGATCAGCGTCCGCTCTTCTCTATTGACGTGACCGCTTGCCTCGGAAATCTTAATTAGGTGCCGTATCTCGTCTTCTGTGTAGACAGATGAGTGTTCACCCGTTGCTTCGATCCCCATCAGCGTTACGATCTTTGCGCTAACCCAGTCCAATGAAAAAATGAATGGCTTAAATATGAGGAAGAAAATGGTGACGGGTAACGAGGTGGCCATTGCCACTCGTTCGGCAAGCTGTAGCCCGATGAGTTTCGGTGCCTGTTCTCCAACGACAATATGCAGACTAGTAATTATCGAGAACGCGACAAGAAACGAAACAATATGAAGCCAATTGGCCGGGATGGTGTCGCCCAACGCACTGTCTAACAGCACCGCGATCGCGGGTTCGCCGATCCACCCAAGACCCAGCGAGGCCAGTGTAATGCCAAGCTGCGAGGCCGAAAGATAAGCATTGAGATTATCGAGGATACCAAGCAGTCGAATTGCCGACTTTGATCCGCCGTCGGCCTGCGTCTCGATACGCGATTTTCTGACGGCGACGAACGCAAATTCGGCCGCAACAAAAAAACCGTTGAGGAGAACAAGGACGATCACCAAAATGATGTTGAGCAGCGTTGATGCGGCAAATGAAGTATTCTCCGGGGTTGCCGTTTCGGCAGCAAAAAGTAGAAGAAAACTGGCAGGGTCGTCCATTGTCTAAGTTAATCTAATCGGCTCGCGATCTTTTCACATGAGGCTGTCACCGCCCACCTACGGATAAATTTTTTCGCTCTTTGCAAGCGGAATTTGAACGATTATAGCACAAAAATATCGCTCCCCACCGGTTGTTCCCGGTTATCGAGCATCTCCTGGATGAGCATCCGGCACGACCCGCAGCCGCCTCCGGCGTTGCAAATACCGGTGACATCATCCACGGAGTCAAGTGAATTTTCATGAATACACATCTCAATGGTTTCTTGGGTAACGCCAAAACATGTGCAAATGAGCGCTTTCTCGCCGCGAAATTCCTCGATCTGATGCGCCCGAAAATCGGCAAACGCCGAGCGCAGCCCCTTTATGCAGGCATCTGCGCACGCAAGTCTTTCGTCCGGAAACACGCCAAGATCATTGCTAACGACGATGCTCAGTTCATCGGCGGCCAATCCATGCAGATCGACAAGCCTTTTATTTATTACGCTTTCAGCAAGCAGATCGGCGGCGGCGAGCATAAAACCACAGCCGTTCGACCAGAAAGCGGCATCAGCCACGACTGCATTCTCAACATCGATTGCCAGCGAAAAACGAACAAAGCATCCGCAGCCAAAATTGGCCTCGGTGCCGGTCGCATTGTTTTCAGCACGACGCCCCGCATAAGTTAAACGAGCCAGCCTTTTGGCAATTTTTTCGGGATATATCACTTTTCAGATGGTAAACATAAACGCCCAAATCGCAAATGGTCCGCGAATGGCTTTTACAAATCAGGTGTAACGAATTACGATTGTTTTTCTATGCGGGCCGTTCTATTTTGTCTAATCATCATCGGATTCATGTCTTCTCTGGCTTGCCGGCCGCCGGCGGCTCCGGTTTCCGTTTCAAACAACCCGGTTTCGATAAATGATCGGCCGACGACCAATCTGCCGCTTCCGCCGTCAAAACCTATCACGCAGATGGGTTGGACAAATGCTGAGGATCAGTTGCAAAAACTTTCAGATTTGAAAGGAAAGGTTGTAATTCTGGATTTCTGGGCGACCTATTGTCCGCCCTGCCGACAGGAGATACCGCATCTCAATGCTTTGTTAGCAAAGTATGGCGCCGAAAACCTGCACATTGTCGGCCTCAACGTCGGCGGTGACGACGACCGACCGGAAATCCCAAAATTTGTCGCCGCTACTAAGTTTGATTATCCTATCGCTTTCCCGGAGGACGAATTGACCCGTTTCGTCTTTTCGACGCGTGACGATATTCCGCAAACCGCAATTTTCGACCGGAGAGGCCGCATGGTTAAAAAGATAATTGGATTCAGCCCCGAAATTAAGACGGAGTTGGATGCTGCGGTTGAGCAAGCAATGAAAACAGAGTGATGCTGTTGTGTTTTTATGAGAGACATTCCCGTCGGAAACGGCAGTCTGCTGGTCAATTTCGACGAAAAATACCAGATCCGCGATATTTATTTCCCCCACGTTGGGCAGGAAAATCATACGGAAGGGTTTCCTTTCCGTTTTGGCGTCTGGGCGGACGGCGAATTTTCGTGGGTGTTTTCGGACGATTGGGAGCGCATCCTAAAATATCTGCAGGAAACGCTGGTCACTGATGTTGTCCTTACCAATAAAAATCTCGACATAAAAATTGTTTGCCATGACACGGTCGCGAGCCATGACAATATCTATTTGCGTCGCGTTTGTGTGTCCAATTTGAGGGATACTACCCGCGAGATACGCATTTTTCTTCATCACGATTTTCGCATTTATGAGAATGAGGTTGGTGATACGGCGTTTTATGATCCCGAAAATTTCGCTCTGGTTCATTACAAGAAGCACCGCTATTTTCTGATAAATACCGAGCCGCATTTCGATTCTTTTAGCACGGGACGCAAGGCTTTTCGCGATCACGAAGGAACTTGGCGGGACGCCGAAGACGGCGAACTTCACGGCGGCGCCATCACTGAGGGATCTGTCGATTCGACCATCGGCAACTATTTTTCGCTTGAACCGAACGGCAGACAGGAATTTTATTACTGGATCGCCGCCGGCACGACTCACGATGAGGTCGCAAAGTTAAACCGTCTTGTTCTAGACCGCACACCTGAAAAATATCTTGCTTATACCCAAAATTATTGGCGGGCCTGGGTGAATAAAAACGATATTGATTTTGGCGGTCTTTCGCCATCGATAATCGATCTTTATAAGCGTTCGCTTCTTATCATGAGTACGCAGATCGACGACGGCGGAGCGATTCTCGCTGCCAACGATTCGGATGTGACCGAGCGGGCGACCGACCATTACAGTTATCTCTGGACACGCGACGGGGCGTTCGTGGCGAATGCTCTGGACATCGCGGGTTACCCGGAGATCACGCGGGCATTTTTCAATTTTTGTAACAGGATCGCACACCCGAATGGTTATTTCATGCAGAAGTACAACCCCGACGGCACGGTGGCATCAGGCTGGCACGCGGCTTGGGATATACGTGGCAAGCGGCAGCTTGTGCCTATTCAGGAGGATGAAACTGCTCTCATTATCTGGGCGCTATGGCAGCATTACGAGCGATACCGCGACATCGACTTTGCACATAAATTATACGTCGATCTGATCGCTGATTGTGCGCGTTTTATGGTCGAATTTCGCAACTCTGTAACCAAACTTCCCCTTCCAAGCTGGAATCTGTGGGAAGATCGCCGCGGAATTCACACCTTCACTTGCTCGACCGTTGTCGCGGGTCTGCGAGCCGCGGCGAAATTTGCGTCTCTTTTTGGCGAAGAAAATAGAGCAGCCGAGTATGATACTGCCGCTGACGAAATCGTCAAAGCGATGGCCGAACACCTTTACAGCAACGAACTGGGTCGCTTTTTACGGTCCTTGCAGGTCGACGGCGACGATGGGCTAACGCCAGACACGACGATAGATGCCTCGCTCTTTGCCACGTTTTATTTCGGCTGTTTTGACATTGACGATCCGAGGGTCCGAGGGACAATACGAGCGATCGAGAATAATTTGCTTAACGGCACCGAATTTGGCGGTATAGCACGCTTCGAAAACGACGCCTATATGCGCACCGCCGACAAATCACCCTCAAATCCATGGATAATCACGACCCTGTGGCTCGCCGAATATTACATCGCGGCCGCAAAAACAAGGGTCGAACTCGGCAAGGCCCTCGAAATACTGGCATGGACCGTAGATCGGGCCTTGCCTTCCGGAGTTCTCGCTGAACAGATCGAGCCGCTGACTGGTGCGCCTCGATCCGTTTCACCGCTCACTTGGTCGCATTCAACATTTATCGCTGCCGTTAATAGTTATCTTTCCAGGCAAAAGGAATTGGACAGCTGATTTTCTTCCCTTTCGTCTTAGCGCCTTTCGGACTTTCCGTTAAAATCAAAACTAATGCGAAAAGCAAAGATCCTTGCCACGCTCGGTCCGGCCTCAAACCAGCAATCAATTATCGAAAACATGCTTCTCGCCGGCCTCAACGCCGTGCGTATCAATATGTCTCACGGCACTCAGGATGAGCATGCCGAAACGATCAAGCGGGCTCGGGCTGCGGCCGCAGCCCTCGAAAAACCGCTCTCAATACTTGTCGATCTGTCAGGCCCTAAAATACGCACCCGCAACTTGGAAAACGGGTCGCCAGTGATCCTTAATGAGGGTCAGGCATTTGTGATCACTAGCCGGGAGATCATAGGAAACGACCGCGAGGTATCAACTAACTTTATCCATTTGCCTGAGGCCGTCGAACCCGGTGCCCGGGTTTTATTGGATGATGGTTCGATCGAACTAATTGTTGAATCCAAGACCGAAACCGACGTGTTTGCCCGTGTCGTAACGGGCGGGAGACTCGGTGAGAGAAAAGGCATCAATCTGCCGAATACACCGCTTCCGATCCCCTCAATGACCGAGAAAGATCACGCAGATCTGATCTGGGCAATTGATCAGAATGTAGATTATGTCGCCCTTTCATTTGTCCGCACCGCCGAGGATTGCAGAGAGGTCAAGGACATTATCAAACGGCTCAATAAACGCACACAGGGCCGGGCGTTGCTGGTTGCGAAGATTGAAAAGGCCGAGGCGATCGAAAATTTGCTCGCGATCATAGCTGAAACGGATGGTTTGATGGTCGCCCGCGGCGATCTGGGAGTTGAGACAAGCGTTGAACTGGTGCCTGTTTATCAAAAACGCATTATTGAATTGGCTGTAGCCAACGACAAATTTGTTATTACGGCGACACAGATGCTTCAATCAATGATCGAGAACCCATTTCCGACGCGGGCTGAGGCTTCGGATGTGGCAAACGCGGTTTGGGATGGCACGGACGCGGTTATGCTCTCGGCCGAAACCGCCGCCGGAAAATATCCGGTCGAGGCGATCAAGACTATGGTTCGCATCATCGACTCAGCCGAGACGATCAAAGCCGATCAGTTACGACGCCCGGTTAAATTCTCACAGGAACCATCTGGCAGGACAAGCCAGGCCCTTTGCAAGGCCGCCGCATACGCCGCTAAAGAGATGCGAACAGAAAAGGTCGCGGTCTTTACCGAATCGGGTCTGATGGCCCGCCGTCTCTCGACATTTCGTTCTGGTTTACAGACGTTTGCCCTGACGACCTCCGAAGACGCACGAAACCAACTCTCGCTCGTTTGGGGTGTGCTTCCCTATTATCACAAAGACCTGAATACCGCGGACCTTTCGCAAACATTTAGCGGAAAAACGATGATGGACCTGCTCAAAGGCGATTCGAATTCTACCGAGCAAATGCTCAGAACCGGCGAACGAACCCTCATCGACGCCGGGGTGGTTTCAGCTGGCGAAACGATCGTCATACTAGCCGGACGACTGTCAGGCCTCGGCCTCTCAAGCTCCGTCATCGTGTGGACGATCGGCGAAAACGTGCCGAAACGTTAGGCGTTGTGAAATTTCGACGGAAGATTTTCGCGGCCCCAACGCAATGTCGTCGCCATCCAAGCGAGTTCGTCGAGAAAACTCGTTGTGCGCTTTTCGTACGCCTCGTCGAGCAGTTTTCCGCTCTCGTCGAATTTACTTTTGACAGTTGGGAAATTGAGATCGGAAAAAGTCACCGCAAGACCGAGTTCGCGAACCATCGGCACCATTGACTCAATCACCCGCGTACCGCCCCACGGCCCGGCTGAAACGCCAACAAACGCCACCGCTTTGTGGATATATTCTTTTAACAGCAGATCGAGAACGCCTTTCAAACTCCCTGGATAGCCGTGATTGTATTCGGGTGTGACGATCACAAGGCCATCGGCCCTGATGATCGCGTCACGCCATTCAGGAAAGTCACCGCCGATCTCCGTACCATAGTTATCGTACGGCAGATGAAAGTCCCGTACGTCAAAAAGCTTGGTTTTGATGTCGTCACGCTCGCGCATCTTTGAGCAAAGCCAATTTGCAACATTGCCGCTCTCACGGTTTTTGCGGGGCGTGCCGAGCAGGACGGGGAAGAATAGTTTACGATCGCTCATTATCAATTTATTTTGGGGCTGTCCCAGATAACTAGCCCAAATCGTCCTTAACCCATTGTTTTAATTGACTTAACTGTAAATTAGGTTTTTTTTATTAAAACGCCATTCACATTCCTTTAGAAATAGTGGAAAGTTATCCTTTGGGACCCCATTGAATTTTCTTAAATGTCGCTTCGCTTGATTCCAAAAATTCTCGATTCCGTTGATGTGAT
>JBDSCV010000208.1:0-2680 GCA_039920905.1 Pyrinomonadaceae bacterium | reverse complement strand
CAGGTCTTGGAGCTTCGAGCGCGGAGCCAAACGTCCAGCGCTATTAAGGCACTGCTTGGTCTGGCCCCAAAATCGGCAAGGCTGGTTGGCGGGGACGGTAATGAAAGCGACATCCCGCTCGAAGATGTGACTGCGGGAATGCTGCTTCGCGTTCGTCCCGGAGAAAAGATTCCTGTTGACGGCATCGTCGTAGAGGGCAAGAGTTTGGTTGACGAATCGATGGTGACGGGAGAACCGGTACCGGTTGAAAAGACCGTGGATGTAAAAGTCGTTGGCGGAACGGTCAACGGTACGGGAAGTTTTGTCATGCGGGCCGAACGCGTCGGCAGCGAAACCTTGCTTGCGCAGATCGTCCGCATGGTCGGCGAGGCGCAGCGTTCGCGGGCTCCGATCCAACGTCTTGCAGATGCGGTGTCGGCCTATTTTGTGCCTGCGGTGATTCTAATTGCATTAATTACTTTCGCAGTATGGTTTTTCGTAGGCCCTGAACCGCGATTCGTGTATGGATTGGCCAACGCCATCGCCGTACTAATAATCGCCTGCCCGTGTGCCTTGGGACTGGCGACGCCGATGTCGATCATGGTCGGAACCGGTCGCGGCGCCGGCGTCGGTGTTCTTATTAAGAATGCCGAGGCGCTAGAGATCATGGAGAAGGTTAACGTTCTGGTCGTCGATAAAACCGGAACCTTGACCGAAGGCAAGCCGCGTCTCGTGTCGATAGTGTCGAATATCGATGAAAGCGAATTCCTTTGTTTGTCCGCGAGCCTGGAGCGGCAAAGCGAACATCCGCTGGCCGAATCAATAGTGGCCGGTGCCGAGGAGCGGAAAACTGAATTCAAGACGGTTGAGAATTTTGAGTCGATCACCGGCAAAGGTGTGACCGGAACCGTGAACGGTAAGGCGGTAGCACTAGGAAACCAAAAACTTCTCGAACAACTTGGTATCACGGTTGACGCTAAACTCACGGAACAAGCTGATAACTTGCGTGCCGACGGCCAGACGGTGATGTTTGTCGCTATTGATAAACAGCATGCCGGGCTCCTGGGCGTCACGGATCCGATCAAAGAGTCAACCGCCGAGGCGATCAAAGCCCTGCACGAAGAAGGATTGGAGATCGTCATGCTTACCGGGGACAATCAGGTCACGGCGGACGCGGTCGGAAAGCGTCTAAATATCGACAAGGTGATCGCAGACGTTTTACCGGAACAAAAGCAGGATGTCATAAAGAAGTTACAAGCCGATGGCAAGGTCGTCGCGATGGCCGGTGACGGCGTAAATGATGCCCCGGCATTGGCACAGGCACAGGTCGGAATCGCGATGGGCACGGGAACCGATGTAGCGATCGAAAGCGCCGGTATAACCCTCGTAAAAGGCGATCTGCGCGGGATCGTGAGAGCGAGAGTGTTGAGCCGTGCCACGATGTCGAATATTCGTCAGAATTTATTTTTCGCGTTTATTTACAACGTTCTGGGCGTTCCGATCGCGGCGGGAATACTTTATCCATTCTTCGGATTGCTCCTGAGCCCGATCATCGCTAGTGCCGCGATGACTTTTAGTTCGGTCTCGGTGATCATGAACGCGTTGCGATTGAGAAGTCTCAAACTTTAACAATGAAAGATGCGAAATACATTCCTGCCTTGAGTTACGATTGGCTGACACCTTTTTATGACAGAGTCGTGCGACTAACGACTCGTGAAAAATTCTTCAAGAGATCATTGGTTAAACAAGCCAATGTTGATGCCGAGCATCGAGTTCTCGACCTGGCCTGCGGTACGGGAACGCTCACCGTACTCATTAAAACAATGCAGCCGAAGGCGGATGTGCTCGGCATTGACGGCGATCCGAAAATCTTAAGGATTGCTAAACGAAAAGCTCAGACGTCGAACCTCGAAATAGAGTTCAACGAAGGAATGTCATTCGAGCTTCCGTATTTGGATCAATCTTTTGACCGGGTCTTTTCGAGTCTGTTTTTTCATCATCTCACACGCGAAAATAAGTTCAGAACAATTTACGAAGTGGCGCGGGTGCTAAAATCGAATGGTGAACTTCATGTTGCCGATTGGGGCCGCCCGTACAACGGATTGATGAGGTTTCTTTCAAATGGCATAAAGCTTATCGATGGCGTCGAGACGACTACGGACAATTTCGATGGGCTGTTGCCGTCATTTTTGAGTGAATGTGGGTTTCGTAGAATTATGGAGACTTCGCATTTCAACACTTGGTTTGGCACAATTAGATTGCTGAAAGCTATAAAATAGGGAGAACAATTTTGATGAAAAGGAAATTTGCGATCGGCATTGTCATTTGCTCTATAATTCTACTGCCGGTTTTTGGCCATGATCTGTTTTTGAAACTGGACAATTTTTTTGTCGGTGTAAACGAAAAAGTTACGATAAGAATCCTCAACGGTTCTTTTCAAACAAGCGAAGGTGCCGTTAATTTTGCGCGTTTGAAAGATGTAAGCGTTGTCTCGCCATCTGGAACGCGAACAAATCCGAAAGAGGCTGAATTCACAAAAGACGAGACCACGGCTTTCCTGAATCTCCAGCCGACCGAAGCGGGCACTTACGTTGTCGGACTTTCCACCATGCCCCGTGAGCTCGACCTCAAGGCCAAGGATTTTAACGGATATTTAGAGGAAGACGGAATACCCGACACCCTGGCCGAACGGAAGAAAAAG
>JBDSCV010000207.1:0-5086 GCA_039920905.1 Pyrinomonadaceae bacterium | reverse complement strand
GATGCCGTCCCTTACGGTCTTGAATTCCTGGGCGGAGGAATTAATCACGGAGGCGCAGAGGACACAGAGGAGGGAAACTAAAAAGTTTATTTTAACGAATTGTTTGTTTAGATATGATTTCATATTTCTTTGCCTTTCTCTGTGACCTCTGTGTCTCTGTGGTGAATTCCCTTTATAATAGCGAAGAAAATGCAGATCAACGAAAGAATAATTCAGCTAAACGAGCGTCCAGTCAACGCCGATGCCCGATATGTGTTGTATTGGATGCAGATGTATAAGCGTGTAGACAATAATCATGCTCTCATCTACGCGATCCGTCGTTCAAATGAACTCAAATTACCGCTGATGGTTTACGAGGGGTTGAAATATTACTACCCGTGGGCGTCGGATCGTTTGCATACATTTATTCTGGAGGGCGTCGAGGAAAAGCGGCGCGAGTTCGAGCTACTCGGTATCCGCTATGTGTTTTATTTGCAAAAGGACGCGCGTGCGCCGAAGAACACGGTCGCGGCTCTCGCAAAAGACGCGGCTTTGATCGTCACCGACGATTTCCCCTGTTTTATCATCCCCGAACACAATCGCCGGATCGCCGAACGCGCCCGAATTCCGGTCTGCGCCGTCGATTCGAACGGCGTTATTCCGATGTCCAAATTCGACAAAGAGGAATACGCTGCCTACACCATCCGGCCAAAGATAAATAAGCTGCTCGACCGTTACCTCAAGCCGCTGCAAAACGGGACCGTTGTTATTTCAGGCATTGGCCTTGAAGTTGATTGCCCCGAAACTACTGTAACCGCTGGAGCTATCTCCAACCTCGTCGCTGAGTGCGACATCGACCACAGCGTTCCGGCATCAACGCATTACACAGGCGGCACGGCGGAAGGGCGAAAGCGGTTAAAGAAATTCGTCGAAGAGATCCTGCCCGATTACAACAAGACGCGGAGCAAGCCCGACCGCGACGGCTCTTCCCGACTGTCGTCTTATCTTCATTTTGGCTATCTGTCGCCGCTTGAGATCGCTCTCGCGGTGCGAGACGCTCACGCTCCGCAGGAATCGATCGACGCATATCTTGAAGAACTGATCGTCCGCCGCGAGTTGTCGTATAACATGACACTGTTTAATGACAAATACGATTCGCTCGCGGCCCTCCCCACTTGGGTGCAAAAGACGATGCGTGAACATTCGGGCGACGAACGCTCGCATTTCTATACGCTTGAGCAGTTAGAACGAGGCGAGACGCACGACGAATTGTGGAACGCCGCCCAACGCGAAATGGTCGTGACCGGCGAGATGCATAACTATGTGCGGATGCTATGGGGCAAAAACGTCATCGCGTGGTCGCCATCGTATGAGATTGCTTTTGAAACGCTGGTGCATCTCAACAATAAATACTCCCTCGACGGACGCAATCCAAATTCCTATGCCGGCATACTATGGTGCTTTGGCAAGCACGACCGCGCATGGTTTGAGCGGCCCGTCTTTGGCCTCATCCGCTACATGGCAAGCCACAGTACGGGGAAGAAATTTGATTCGAAGAAGTATATCGAGTGGACGCGGGAATTAGCCACGGATGAACACGGATAACACAGAAAGTAAATTTTTCGTATCTGTGTTTGTGTGTGTTCATCTGTGGTCGATATTTCGTAGTTAGTTCCGCCGTTTACGCAGACGGTTCTGCCCAATTTCCGCTCCAGTCAAATTTCTCCAGTCCTGAAAACCGCTTTTTGTAATCGTAATAAGACTCGCCCTCGTAGGCATAGCCGTGGTAGTAAAACTCTTTGTCCTGTTCGATGGCAAATTCTATTTCTTTTAGCATCGTAAAAATACCGAGGCTGCGTGTGGGCTCTTCCGGGTCGAAGATGCCGTAAATGCTTGAGATCGATGTAATGCCGATATCGAAAAAACTGGCGGCAACGAGCTTGGTTTCGCGGCGGACGCTGACCTCTAAAACCGTAGTCGGCGAATTTTCACCATCGCGGGCAAAAAAATCAAAGATCGAATTGGGAATGCCGCTTTTAAATCGCCGTTTGTGCTGTTCGAATAGCGCGTGAATTTCGGTGGTAATATCGAATGGAATTATCGTTGTTTCGAGATCGACATTTCGACGAAGAACACGGCGTTGGCTTTTAGAAAGGTTGAAATCGGCGAGACGTAACCTGAGCGGTATGACACGCCTGATCTCACTCTCATAAACGCCGAAATTGTACCGGAAAAAATGTGTTCCAGAATGTCGCCAGGCATCGGCGAGCAAGGTATCCAGCGTTGCGGATTCGACCGTCTCAGCTTGAAATTCTTCGTTTATGATCTCCAGCCGGTCAAGTATCATCATTAAGAAATTAAACCACGAAAATCCACTGATGAATACGAAAAAGAAGTATTTATCTTATTTCGTGTTTCTTCGTGTCATTTCGTGGTTCAAGACGCTTAATGCCCCGCGTACCAGTCGTAACCATATTGCGGTTCGGCCCAAAAATCGCGTGGACGTTCAGCCGTAAATTCTATCCGGCCGATCCGCTTTATCTGCTTGATGCCGTATTTTGTGGGCGAAGCAAGACGGAGCGGTGCGCCGTGTTCGCGAGTGAGCGGTTGGCCGTTCATTTCATAGGCAAGCAGCGTTTGCGGGTGCAATATGCTCGGCATGTCCCACCCAACGTAATATTTTTCGTCCGGCGTTGTCAGCGAGACATACGGAAGCAGATCCTGCGGGCGATTTATCACATCCGGCTGGGCGCCGTTGTGAGTTTGAGGAATATATTTAGCGGCAAAATCCGAAAACCGGACGCCGGCCCAATGGACAACGACGCTCCAGCCCTCAATGCATTTTAATTCCGTTATCATCTCGGTTCGCGGCAGTTTTTTGATGTCATCGAGCGTCAAAACGAGGTCTTCGGATCGACCCGCGAGACCGCCGACATTCAGTCTCCAGGCGGCTGCGTCCATTTCGCCGTCAAGGCCCTCGGCGCCGTTTGTCCGCGAGGTGACGACCGCTTCCGGCGGGAATTCTTGAGCAAGCCGCGACGGACGATAAAATATCTGGCTGATCTTTTCGTTAAATTCAAACGTGCGTCGGAGCAGGGCGGTCTTGGTTTCGTCGCCCATCCAGCGCCAGCCGAAAACGCCTAATAAAGCCGCCGCACCACCAACGAGGAAACCTCGGCGTGAACGGGCAAACATTTGTTTTTTTGCTTCTTCAGGCGACAGCGGCCCGCTTAAATAGCGGTGTTCCTTTAAAACCGACGCCGTGTTATTTGGATCGTCTGGAAATGACTCGATCGTGTGACCGGTCCGCGCCTCAAATTCGCGCACCTTTTCGAGTAACACTTTTTTATCTTCGCTCATGCTGTAACCTCATCAATTGCCGCTGGGGCCGCTGGCGGCTCTGCTTTTGTTTCGACGGCGTCAACAATGGCATAGCCAGTGATCATCGACCGGAAATCACCCCAACCGGCTAACGCGACCTGCGCCACATGAACGACAAAAAACAGCACAAACAAAACCATCAGCCAAAAATGCTCAAACCGCGCCCATTCATAGCCGCCAAGCAGACCAGTCAGCCATGAGAGCTGCGTCGGTTTGTAGATCGCAAGCCCTGTAACGACTGATCCGGCACCCATCATTATCACACTCGTGTAGGCGATCCGCTGGGCGTCGTTATATTTCCCCTGCGGCGGGAGCTTTTTAACGATGTGTGCATCGTGGAGGGCAACAAGTGATGCACGCTTGAATGAAGCAGGAATTGGAATTAGTGCCCGCCATTCGCCGGAAATTATGGTGTAAATAACATAGATCACACCATTTACGGCAAAGAACCACATGAAAAAGAAATGGAGCTGGAGCCCCTCAGCCAGGCGGAACGGGAGGCCGAGATACTCGTTAAACCACGGCGGAAAGAACTTAAAAAGTTCGTAGCCAAAGATCCGTATTCCATACACCGGATTTGCCCAGTAAATCAGTATCCCGCTCCAGATCATCATCGCCAGCAGCGGAAAACTGATCCAGTGCAGCCAGCGCACGGCCAGCGGATGTTTTTTTTCGAGTTGTTTCGTCATACGCCGCATTTTTGTAAATTATGCTCCCACTTTCTCGGCATGTAAACGTATCGCCGGAGCGATGGTCCGGGCAAGCAAAGCATTCTCGGCCTCAGGAAGCTGCGACACCACAAATACGGCATGATGCCCAACGTGAAATCCGGCGGCGTTCGCATCATCAAAGCGCGCCGACTGAATATCGTCGTTGTCCGACGGCAGATCGGTATCAGTAATAAGTAAAGAAACGACGCGCCCATTATGCCGCACGACAATATGGGCAAAACGTCGCCCGTCATATAGACACGAGTGAGCCTCGAGCAGCTCGATACCGTCGGGCGTGTTTCCCCTAAAAACCTTTTTGAGCGCGGCGACGACCGTCTTGTCGAGATCCTTATTAAACGCACCGTGGCTTACTGACGCTTCGTCGAGGCTGATCGGTTCTTCGGTAAGATGAAACTCGACGGCACAGTTTTTGTGATCGCCGATAGCCTGCGATGTCATGTCGTTCCACGAGACACGCACGGCATAGGCGATCTCAGATTCAGAGGAATTAGATGTTGGATTGGTGTTCGTCTGGGGATTTTTCGCCTCCTGAGATTTCGACGGCGAATTAGGAAGATCCAACCACACGATACCGCCCAAAACCAGAAAGATAATGCTTGCAAAACTAAAGGCCATGGCACGCGAATTAAATAAAGAGTTACCGCCCACCGCCGCGTCCCAGAAACTTGGCCGGAGAGCCATATCGCGAAGACCGGTCGCGACCCTTTTGGCAAACACCGGATCTAGCTGCAATTCGGCGGCGCGCTTCACCGTTTGGCGGATTCGCAGCTTTAGGTTGCGGCGATCGGCTAATTCACCGCGGCAATCTATGCAATTTTCCAGATGCCGCAGCACTTCATGATTGGTTTCGATCAGCAATTCATCACTGATATACGAATCCATTATTCCTTTAAATTCTTTACAATACATATAATTAACCTTCGGCCGCAATGCGTCCGTAACCACTAAAACCCGTCAATTCCTGCCGCAACAGACGTCGTCCACGATGCAGTCTC
>JBDSCV010000206.1:0-6184 GCA_039920905.1 Pyrinomonadaceae bacterium | reverse complement strand
GGCAGTCCCGAATTTGCACCCGTTCATACTGCCCGCCGCGTACCGATTTATCGAAAACTCGGCGAATTCCAGACAAAGCGGATTCGTGAGATCGTTTATGACGTCCTTCAGAAACTTGACGTTGCATCGGTGGTCGATAGCCTCCCATCATCTCTGCTGGAACGCCAAGACCTTGCCACGCGCGCCCAGGCATTGAACGAAATACATTTTCCGCCCGACGATTCATCTATCGCCGAGTATGAGATGTTCCGCAGTGCGGCCCACAAACGGCTCATCTTTGACGAATTTTTCTGGCTTTCGTTCTCGATGCAATTATTGAGAGGCGAACGGCAAAAAGAGCCGAAGGGCACCGTCATCGACATTGCCGAAGCCACAAAAGAGCGATTAAAAAAACTGCTGCCGTTTACGCTGACCCATGCTCAGGAAAAAGTTATTGGCGAAATATTTGATGATCTTAAATCCGATGCTCCGATGAACCGCCTTATCCAGGGCGATGTCGGCAGCGGCAAGACCATCGTGGCCTTTCTCGCGATCTTTGCTGCTATGGAAAACGGATATCAGGCTGCTCTCATGGCTCCAACCGAGATACTTGCCGAGCAGCACGTTCGCAATGCTAAAAAGATATTTGCCGAGACTGGCTACCGCGTCGAACTCCTCGTCGGCAGCACAAAAGCGGCTGAAAAACGTAAAATTCACTTTGCTCTTTCAGCGGGAGAGATTGACCTCGTTATCGGAACACACGCCATAATTCAAGACGCTGTCAGATTTGCAAAGCTCGGCCTCGCCGTCATTGACGAGCAGCATCGCTTCGGCGTCATGCAGCGTGCCCAGCTAAAAGCGGGCGGCCATAATCCCGATGTTTTGGTAATGACTGCGACGCCGATCCCGCGTTCGCTGGCGATGACCGTTTATGGCGACCTTGACGTTTCGATAATCGACGAATTGCCGCCCGGCCGCACGCCGATCAAGACCGTAATTGTTGGCGAGGACCAACGCCACGGCGTTTACCTTGGCATCGACCGTGAGGTCAAACTCGGTCGTCAGATCTATGTCGTCTATCCTCTGATCGAAGAATCGGCAAAGATGGATCTGAAAGATGCGACCAATATGTATGAGGATCTGCGGAAGCGCATCTTCCCTCAATACACGGTTGGACTGCTTCACGGAAAATTGAAAGCTGCCGATAAGGAAGCGATAATGGAAGATTTTGTCGCCGGGAAACTGGATATTCTCGTTTCTACGACGGTCATTGAGGTCGGCGTCGACGTGCCTAATGCTTCGCTCATGGTCATCGAACACGCGGAAAGATTTGGCCTCTCGCAGCTTCACCAATTACGCGGTCGCGTCGGACGTGGTGCGGAGCAGAGCTTTTGCGTACTGCTTACGGACTTTAAGAAAACTGCCGTGGCTAAGGAGAGATTGGGGATAATGGAGGCGACATCCGACGGCTTTAAGATCGCAGAAAAGGATCTTGAGCTGCGCGGCCAGGGTGAGATATTAGGAACGCGGCAGTCGGGCATTCAAAATTTCCGGATCGGAAATATTGTTCGTGACCTTGAAATACTTTTCGCGGCCCGCAAAGAAGCCGAAGACTATCTCACAAATCGGCGTTTGTCGCCGGAAACATCGGCAATGGTAAAAATCGCGCGTTCAGACAAGAATGTAAGACTCGGCAGCGTTGGCTGATACAATTTCAACTCGCCGTTGCCCGCATAGCAACGATTCTTTAGACTAAGGAAGATAAATTTAACGCAAAGTCGCCAAGATGCAAAGACGCAAAGCTTTTAAATCGACTTAACAACCAAAAACTTACCTATAGTTCCTTAACTTTTGCGTCTTTGCTCCTTTGCGACTTTGCGTTAAATAATCCCTTTATGCGTGTCATCTCCGGAATATATCGCGGTCGTGTTTTGAAAAACCCAGCGGACAATCGGACCCGGCCGACCTCTGACCGGCTGCGCGAAACTTTATTCAACGTCCTCGCTCCGCGGATCAATGACGAAACCAGATTTCTCGATCTCTGCGCCGGAACTGGTGCCATTGGCATAGAGGCGCTGTCGCGTGGGGCAGAGTTTGTGACGTTTGTCGATAGATCAAAAAAATCGTGTGCTTTGATAGAAGAGAATCTCGACAAACTCGATGTCGCCGAATCCAGCACGGAAATTCTCGGTCTCGACGCCGACAATTTCACAGGCCGCGAACATACAAAGGGCTGGGACATAGCCTTTTTCGACCCACCTTATGAGTCCGATTATTCGCTTGTCCTGCACGAATTTGGCTACAACAAAACTCTGTTAAATGACCGCGGTGTGCTCGTCGTCGAGCATCACACAAAAAAACATGTGCCTGACGAGGTCGAATCACTTCGCCGCTGGCGTGTCCTCAAACAAGGCGAAACATCGCTCAGCTTTTACGAACGCGACTAATGAAAAAGGTACTCATCTGGCTCCTACTCTGTCTGATCTGGGGCACGACGTGGATATTCATTAAGATTGGGCTAGCTGATCTGCCGCCCATCACCTTTGTTGCATCGCGCTTTCTGCTCGCGGTATTAATTCTCTTTTTTGTTATTCGGATCCAAAAAATTCCGCTGCCAAAAACGGGAAAGGAATGGCGCCTTATTACTCTCACCGGTGTACTGCAATTCTCGATAAATTACAGTCTGGTTTTTTGGAGCGAGCAATACATCACCTCCGGCCTCGCGGCCGTGCTTCAGGCGATGATCACTGTTTTTGGGCTGATCCTGGCGTGGTTCTTTTTGCCGAATGAGCGGATCACAAAGCTAAAGATCTTCGCGCTTGGTATCGGCATCCTCGGCGTCGCAGTAATATTCATCGACCAACTAAAAGTACAAAGCGTGCTGGCATTCCTCGGCAGTGTCGGGATAGTTATAGGTGCCTACGCTGCGGCCCAAGCGTCCATACTCGTAAAGGCAAAAGGCGGAGCTATTCATCCGGCGGCACTCGTCTTTTGCCAGATGGTCTGCGGTTTGCCCGCGATAATTGTTTACGCCCTGATCGCGGAGGGTAATCCGTTTACATTTCACTGGACATGGCGTGCCGTCGGTTGTGTCTTGTATCTGACCATCGCCGGTACCATCGCCGCTTTTTGGCTTTATTACTGGCTATTGGGCAGGATCGAATCGACCAGAGCTATGATGATCTCGCTCGTCACGCCCCTGATCGCGGTCCTTATTGGAGCAATCGTTTTGGGCGAGACGCTCCCGCCCCAAACAGGCATCGGCGGCCTGCTCATCATCGCTAGCATTGGATTGATCGTCTTTCGAAAAAAGAGAATTGAACCGCTGAGACGCCGAGACGCAAAGATGGACATTTTATAGGGATAAAGGAGATAAGAAGGTTCGGGAAAAGAAAATTGCTCATTAATATCCCTTTTATCACCTATATCCCTGTGATCTACCTCTACGTCTCGGCGTCTCTGCGGTAATATCTGACTATGCATTTCAAATTCACAACAGCAGGCGAATCGCATGGCAAGGCCCTGGTCGCGATTGTCGAAGGCGTTCCTGCAGGTTTGCCTCTCGACATCGCAGCCATCAACCACGAACTCTGGCGTCGTCAGCAAGGATACGGACGCGGCGGGCGAATGAAGATCGAGACCGACACGGTCGAAATATTGTCCGGCGCTCGGCACGGCAAGGCTCTTGGTTCGCCGATCGCTTTAGTGATAAAAAATGATGATTTCGTGCATTGGCAGGACGTAATGTCGTCAGAGGAACTCGACAAAGAGCCGAAGAATCCGCGACTCGTAAAGCGGCCGCGCCCAGGGCACGCCGATCTGGCCGGAGGGCAAAAACATCAGACCCGCGATCTCCGAGACATTCTCGAACGTGCTTCGGCCCGCGAAACCGCAGCTAGAGTCGCGTGTGGTGCCATTGCTAAACAACTCCTCACCGCATTTAACGTCGAGATCCAGAGCCACGTTATCAAGCTCGGTCACGTCCAGATCGTTCCGCTTCATCAAACTTGGGAAGCGATCTCCGCGATTCCCGTCGGTTCCCCGCTCAGATGTGCCGACGACAATATTCAATCCGGGATGATAAAACTTATCGATCAAGCCAAAACCGACGGCGATACGCTCGGCGGCATCTTCGAGGTCGTGGCGAAGGGGCTGCCCGTTGGTCTCGGCTCGCACACATCGTGGGAAGACAAACTTGATGGCCGCATCGCCCGGGCCATTATGTCGGTCCACGCCATAAAAGCCGTCGAGATCGGTGAAGGCGTCGCCAACGCCGCACGGCGCGGGTCGGAGGTGCATGATGAGATCTTTTTTGAGTCGGGAGTCGAGAGTCGAGAGTCAAGAGTCAAACCGGCATCCGACTCTCGACTTAAAGGCGGCTTCCGCCGCTCCACCAACCGTGCCGGCGGTCTCGAAGGCGGCATCACCAATGGCGAAGAGCTACGCGTTCGCGGCTATATGAAACCGATCTCGACGCTTCGCAAACCTCTTCACAGCGTCGATATTGATACAAAAGAGCCGAGCGACGCCGCCTTCGAACGCTCCGACATCACCGCCGTCCCCGCCGCCGGTGTCATCGGCGAAGCGATGCTCGCGATAGTTCTTGCCAATTCTATGCGTGAGAAATTTGGCGGTGATTCGCTTGATGAAATGAAGCGAAATTTTGACAGTTATCAAGTGTCGATTGATGAGTATTGAAGATGAGTAAGAGCTTTGCCCGCGAATTTCGCGAAAAGACGCGAATGGAAGAAAGATCAATCTTTGCAGAACCTGCCTTTTTTTATCGAGGGTCCATCAAATTTTTTACTCGCGTCCTTTCGCGTAATTCGCGGGCACTTCTTCTTTTGCTGACAGCCGTTGCAGCGAGTTGCTCAAACACAGAAGATAAGCCCGCGTCGAATATGGCGGCGGCTCGCGAGGCTAAGAAGGAGATCAAGCAGCTTCGTGATAATATGGCGAAGGTCGCACCGTTTTTTAAGGTGATGGGCAAGCCGGACAATTCGGACTGGCTGGCGTCGCACAATGAGCCCGGGCAGACATTTGAGGAATATTTTGATGCGGATCCGGTGAAGCCGACGAAGGAGCGGCAGAAGATATATGTGCTGCCGCTCGGCACGTTTAACGCAAAGCAGCAAATGGTCATCGAGGTCGCGGCTGGTTATCTCGCGGTCTTCTACGACCTGCCAGTAGAGCAGATGGCGGCTAAACCGCTCGTTGCCGTTTATCCTAATATTCGGCAAAACAAATTCACCAAAACGCGGCAGATCAAAACCGGGTTTATTCTCAACGACATACTCCCGAATATATTGCCGACCGATGCCGCCGCGCTGATCGCGTTTACAACCGACGACCTTTATCCGGACGAGTCGATGAATTATGTGTTCGGCCAGGCGAGTCTCGAAAACCGCGTCGGCGTCTGGTCGCTGTCGCGGCTCGATGACAACACGGACGACCTAGGTTTCCTGCGCCGGACACTAAAGATCGCCGCTCACGAGACAGGCCATATGTTCTCGATGCGGCACTGCACCAAGTACGAATGCGTCATGAGCGGCACCAATCACCTCGCCGAGACCGACCGCCGCCCGATCGACGCCTGCCCCGAATGCACCGCTAAAATATGCTGGCTTTCTGATGCGGATCAGGTCGAACGCTACGAAAACCTCGCCGTTTTCTGCCGTAAAAATGGTTTGAATAAGGAAGCCGAGGAATTTGGTCGGAAATCCGATGTTTTGAAAAAAGATTAGTTGTTCCGGCGCCGATTATCACTTAACTCATTTTGGCTCAGTCATCTGATAGAATTGGCTTATGACCAACGAGCAGCATAATAAATACATTGCCTATACTTTTTTTGGACACGCGGCTTTCCAGCTCTTGATGCTGCTGTTCATCGCGGCTATATTCTCCCTCGTAATTTTCAGTCCAACTGAGCCTGGCAACCCAGGGCCGCCTAAGGAATTTTTTGGAATGATGATTGCTTTTATGACCATATTTCAATTCCTTTTCACCGTTCCCTCTATAGTCGCCGGTTACGCACTGTTAAAGCGAAAGAGTTGGGCCCGGATGGCGAGCATAATTGGTGGCGTAGTTGCAGCGATGAGTGTCCCGGTTGGCACGGCAGCATGTGTGTATTCGCTCTGGTTCTTTCTGGGCGACAACTGGAGGGCTATCTATCCTGACAAGCCGGAACAGTCTGCAGATAACCCGC
>JBDSCV010000205.1:0-5801 GCA_039920905.1 Pyrinomonadaceae bacterium | reverse complement strand
CCGGTAAATTGTCGCCGAAGCCCTGCTCGACATAAAATTTCAGCACTTGCCAAGGCGTTCCGGATTCTGTGCATTGTTTCGGATCAGCGGCGGCTTTAACGGCCAGAGGCGTAATGTAACCAGCATATTGATGCTGTCCGTGACCGTCGACGGGCGTTCCTGAAAACCGCGAAATAACAACAAGCGGCCGAAATGTGCGAATCGCCCGAACTGTGTCGCACAGGATGATCTTTTCATCCCATTTCTGTTTTGCCTCCGCAAGCGTTTTCGAAAAGCCGTAATCGAACGCCCGCGTAAAATACTGCTCCGCCCCGTCGAGACGGCGAGCTTGTAACAGCTCTTCGGTGCGGATGACTCCGAGTGATTCGAACAACTCCGGGCCAATAATATTTTGTCCGCCATCGCCGCGGGTAAGGCTAAGATAGGCGGTGCGTGCATTTTCGCCGCGCGCCAAATAAGCGAGCAATGCAGAGTCCTCGTCATCAGGATGAGCGCCGATCATCATCACACTCGCGGTGGTATTTAGCTGTTTTAAGAGGCGTCCGAGACCAAGCGCGCCGTAGTCGTTGACCGGACGTACCTGAGCAACAGACGGAAAAGACAACGCCGTGAGCAACAGCGCGAGCAGCGGCACTAACACCAATGACCGGTTTCTTAATCTCATTAATCCACTATCTCCAGACCGCCTGCGTCACCACGTTTGCGAACGGTCAGACTGATCAGATATCCGGCGACCACAGTAACCACGCAGCCAATAACATTAAACCAAAGAAACTCTATATCTGAGTAAATGCTCGCCAACCAAACTGATGAAATACCGATTAGCAATCCGAAGAATGCACCGCGCGACCTTGCCCTTTTGACGACAAACGCGAGCACAAAAACGCCGAGCAGCGACCCGTAAAAAAATGAACCAAACTTGTTTACGACCTCTATCAGCGAACCGAGATTCGCGGCAAATATGGCCACCACACAGGCAAACAGTCCCCAGATAAAAGTCGTCGCGCGGCCAACCATTACGTAATGAGCATCGGTCGCCTCAGGCCGGTAAAGCCGCCGGTAAAAATCGATCGTGGTCGCCGTCGCGAGAGCATTTAGTTCCGCCGCAATCGACGACATCGCGGCGGCAAATATGGCCGCGATCAGTAACCCGATCACACCCATCGGCATATTCTCAAGGATGAAAGTCGGGAAGACGTAATTGATGTCATTAAACGTTGGATTGCTGGTTGACCTGACAAATGCGACCGCCTCTTTGCGGCTATCGTTGAATTTCTTATCGGCGTCAATATAGATTCTTCGCAGCCCCTCATCATTCTTCTCAAAACTCAACGCAGCCGCTCTACGTTCGGCAAAAGCCGCCGCGTATTTTCCTTGTATCTGGCGAAACTCTTCGGTTTGCGACGCCTTGTCCACCTCAGCCGAATTAAAAACGATCGGTGGCGCCGTGAACTGATAAAAGACAAAAACCATAACGCCGATCAGCAAAATACCAAATTGCATCGGTATCTTTAGAAAGGCGCTCATTAACAGCGACGTTCGACCTTCATCGACCGATTTAGCGGTCAAAAATCGCTGAACCTGACTTTGGTCGCAGCCGAAATAACCCAGCATCAAAAACAGCCCTCCGATCAAGCCTGACCAAATGGTGTATTTCTCCTTCAGATCAAATGTTGTATCGACTGTGTTGAGCTTACCCAGCGATCCGGCCAGATGAAGACCGTCTACGAGCGAGTATCCAGCCGGAAAACTCCACAGAATAACCATAAAACAGATGCCGAGGCCAAAAAAGATAATGACCATCTGCTTAACGTCCGTCCACGTCACCGCTTGAACGCCCCCGAACACGGTATATATCGTCGTCGAGAGACCGATGGCAAAAATCGTTGCGATCAAATTCCACCCGAAAACTATCGAAAGCACGATGGACGGTGCCGAGATTATTGTTCCGACGCCCAATCCCCGTGAAATCAGAAAAAAGAAACTAGTCAGAGTTCGAACCTTTACATCAAAGCGTTTTTCAAGATACTCATAGGCCGTAAAAACATTTGCCCGGTGAAAGAACGGAACCACGGTCACGCAGAGGATTATCATCGCGAAAGGCAATCCATAGTAGAACTGAATGAACCGCATTCCATCGCTATAGGCCTGCCCTGTCGTGCCGACAAGCGTTATGGCGGAAAGCTGCGTCGCCATAACGGACAGGCCTACCGCCCACCACGGTAGGCTGCGGTTGGCCAGAAAGTAGCCTTCCTTGCTGTTGCTGTGCTTCGTCATGCGTATGCCATCCCAGATCACATACACCAGATACACAACAACTATTGCCCAGTCCAAAGCTCTCATTATCAGTTCCCCTATCGGAAATAACGCGAAAATATCCACAGCAGCGTCACAACCACAAAGGCATTGATCACAACCGCCAAATATACCTTTTTCCAAAATGCTTTCGGCCTTTCGGCCGGAGCTTCATGTTCGTCGTTCATACCTATGTCCTGTGAAACCCGCGTTCGATATCCTTCATCGAAAGCCGCAAAATAACCGGCCTGCCGTGCGGACACGTCGTCGGCGAAGTTGTGATGAGAAGGCGGTCGATCAACCAACGCATCTTTTCGGGCGTAAGTTTCATGTTTACCTTGATCGCGGCTTTACACGCGAGACTCGCCGCTATGTCATCGCGTAATGTTGATTTTGGCGAGCCGCGCTTTTCAATCTCGATGGTATCAAGTATCTCCGCAAATAGATTTCGCGCGTGTGCAGGCTGCAGATCGGTCGGAATGCTTTTGATGGCAACTGTCCGGCCGGAAAGCCGCATCATGCCAAACCCGAGCGATTCGAGATCACTTTCGATAAGCTTAAACGCCTCTGATTGCGCCGGTGAGAGGTCGATCGTCTCGGGCAACAATAGGTTTTGAGACTCAATCGGACGGTCAATCTCGCCCTTGCGGTATTTATCAAATAAAATGCGTTCGTGAGCGACATGCTGGTCAATCAAGAGCAAGCCCTCGTCATCGACTGCGATAATAAAACTTTCGTGAAGCTGGCCGAGCGGTTGGATCTTTGTTGACGACAAATCCTCGACAGCTATTGTCTTCGCGAGTTTGACAGCCGAATCGACCGGCGGTAATTTCCCATACCCCGATTTAGTAGAGCTGGTTTCAGAAAGCGAGATCTTGTCAATATTAGTAAAATCCCGACTTTCAACCGGCAGCGGTTCAACCCCTTTGGAGATCGGCTCCGAGTACGCAGTTACGGACGCTGCGTCCGCAAATTCTCCGACTGGCTCGGTAGCGACGGGCCGCGTCTTGGCAGAAAGAAAACTTTCTCGCTCGAATTCCATTCCGGGCTGTTCAGGTTGAGGCTGAGGAATATCATCGACCGAAGGAGCAAACGACGAAACGGGAGCATCGTAGCGATATGGTTCAGGCCGTACTTCGCCCACGATCCCAGCCTTTGCAAGCGTCGTCCGCACCGCCTCCGCGATCGCATCCTTCACAGCCTCGCCGCGGCGAAAACGCACTTCGGTCTTGGCCGGGTGAACATTCACGTCTATCTCATCAAGCGGCATGTCGAGAAACAGAAATGCGACCGGATAAACGCCGTGCGGCAGGACGGAGCGAAAACCTTCGAGCAGGCCTCCCGCAATCGTTTTGTCACGGACAAATCGTTTATTCACAAAGAAATACTGAGCGTCGCGCGTCGTGCGGCGTTCCCGCGGGGCAGAAATAAAGCCCGTGATCTTTGCGACATATTCGCGGCCTCCGTCGACGGGCAGCAAGCTTTCAAGTAGGCCGGCGCCAAAGATCTGAAATGCCCGTTCGCGTAGATCCTTCGCCGGTGAAACACGGATCACTTCCCTTCCGTTATTTGTCAGCGTAAAAGCTATCTCAGGGTGTGCCAGAGCGTAATGCGTGACAATGCTTGTCAGATGATAGTTCTCGGTGGCCTCGGATCGCATAAACTTTCTACGGGCCGGGGTGTTGAAAAAGAGGTCACGGACGGCGATCGTCGTGCCCCGATCACGTGCCGCGTCTTTGACATCGAGCAGGCGTCCGCCCTCGATAATTACCTGAGTTGCCGCCGTCTCGGCATCGATCTTGGACACCAACTCCACTTTTGCGACCGACGCAATTGAGGCTAATGCTTCGCCCCTAAATCCGAGTGTTCCGATGTGTACAAGATCATCGGCGGTCCGTATTTTCGAAGTTGCGTGACGCTCAAACGCGAGGATCGCGTCGTCGCGCGACATTCCTTCGCCGTCGTCACTGGTCCGCATCAATCGGCGGCCACCGAGCTCAATGTCGATCTGGAGGCGGGTTCCGCCGGCGTCGATCGAATTTTCGATAAGCTCTTTGACGACAGACGCAGGACGCTCGACCACCTCGCCGGCGGCGATCTGATTTGCCAAATTGTCAGGTAAGACCTTGATCTTGTTCATCTTATAGTTCGACGATCCGGTGACCTTTATCGTCCAGATCAATGGACTCATAGATCCAGTTAATAAAATTGAGCCCAAACTTATTCAAAAATGAAAACACATTTACGAGGCGTTCCTGTAAATGTCCATTTGGCAAAAGCGCGGTAAATAAATTGTCTATCTGACGGCTCACGGTATTATCCTTTCGCGTCTGGGCCAATAGTGTCTTTTTCCTCAAAGTCGCGATGTGATAGAGCATCTTGCGCCGCCGCTTTGCAAGATTTTCAGCCAAGGTCGAATCGATCAGCGAAACGCTCTGATCCAGCCTGTTTAGCTCAATATTGATCCTTTCTTCGACATCGGCAAACAATCGAGCGATGTCAGGCGAAAGCTTTTCTTCCGCCAAGCTCAACAAAGTGTTATTCACTCCATCGAAAAGCTGTGAAAAATCTAAATCCAGTTTTTCCAGCACCCGGCGATGCTTTGATTCAACAATTGTAAAACTTTGACGATGAAAGACAGGCGTGACCGGACGGTTTAAAACCCGGTAAATCTCGCTATTTTGAGCAAAGTACGCGATCTCCGCACCTCCGCCGAAATAACAGACAGTCGGCAACAAATAGTCCTGAACGACCGGACGCAGAACAACGCCTGGGCTAAATCTTTGCGGCTCGCTGCCAGCGATCAGGGAAAGCTCGGAAAGCGTGAATTCGCGCTTGTCCCCTTTTACACCGTAAACGCGAGCGCCAGTCTTACGCAACGCTTTTCGGTTTCCCGCATCATCGTGCCAAAATAGTGGAAAATAATCTTCCTCAACCAAAACTTGCGCGTGAAAGCCTTCACTTTCGAGTTCGAGGCTTCGTTGACGAACGCTCGCAACGATCTCAACCGTCTTATCTATAGCATTGACGTAGATCGGGGCACAAAGCTTCTTTATTCGTTCATTCATCGGGTCGATGAATATGATCCCGAATCTGCCGAGAATCGCAGCCAGCGTTTTCTCAAATGCGTCGCCAAACCGTGTGTTCGGAGACCACGCGCTCCGCAATAATCCTTTCATCTCCCCCGAAAACTCAGTTTCCGACAATTGGCTAGATATTTCTCGTATTACGCGATCCATCTCGCCGTCAATCTTGACATCGCCAACCGGTAAATCTTTTACATAACCATCCGGCAAATAATTCGACCGAAACATCTCACCGGTTTTTCCGATAAAATAAGCTTCGGAGACTTCTTCGAAATCATGATCTTCGGTCGCGGTCCAAAAAACCGGCACAGCCTTTGTACCATCCTGATTTAGCATCTCAGCCATTTTTACGGCTGAGAGTGCCTTATAGATCGTGTAAAGCGGCCCTGTAAATAGCCCTGCCTGTTGTCCGGTGACGAC
>JBDSCV010000204.1:0-12287 GCA_039920905.1 Pyrinomonadaceae bacterium | reverse complement strand
GCAGATCAGCACTTCTCGCACCAGCTACGCCCGGCGGCGAATCTTCGATCACCAGGCATTCGCCGTGAGTCATCGGCATGTGTCCCTGCGAGGTGCGAACGGCGTCTATCTGGCGAAAACCGGTGCGAAAGCACTCAGGATCGGGCTTGCATTTTACCGCGTTTTCAGAACTTACGATCGTTGAAAAATATTTCGCCAACCCGCTCTTTTCAAGAACGAAATCTATCTCCCGCCGCCTCGCCATACTGACAATACCGAGTGTGAATTCGCGCGACATCTTTTCGATAAAACCGCCGATGCCTTCGAATAGAGGCAGCTCGTTTTCGACGCTCTCCTTCCATTTGACGGCCTTAGCCTCGATCATTTGCATTATCCGGGCATCGTCAACTTTTTTGCCTGACCGTTCATAGGCCGCCGTTACGAAAGTCCGGTCGTCCATTCCAAGCGCGGAGAAATAATCATCTTCAGTCATTTCGATGCCGTCTTCCTGAAGCACCTGTTGATATGCCGCCATTTGAATCGGTTCGTCATTTATAATAACGCCGTTAAAGTCCATCAATATTGCTTTGATCATATTTTGTGTCTAATTAAGATAGCTCTCGTCAAACATATTCCCCCGCCCTAAAATTCCATTCGGGTCGAATGCCCCTTTTAGCTCGGCCATTTCGTTCAAATACCGCTCACCCATCATCGCAGAAAGATATTTTCGTTTAAGTTTGCCGATCCCGTGTTCAGCCGAAACTGTTCCGCCAAGCATGATCGCCTGAGCAACACACCGCCCATAAATGTGCCGGGCTTTTTCGGCATCGCCAGCATTTCTCGGAAGCATATTGGCATGCAGGTGACAGTCGCCAATATGCCCAAAAATCACATAATCGAGTCCGCTCGCATCAAGTATTTCCCTATAAAATCGCAAAAACGATGGGAAATTCGTATCCGGCACCGCCATATCCGTCCCGACCTTTCGCTGGCCGTGACGGGCGATACGCTCATTCACCGCAACTGGCAATGCGTGTCGAAATTCACGCATCTTTTCGCGATCTTGCTCATTTGTCGTAAACCACGACCGCTCAAGATCGGCGCCATGATTTTCGAGCAAAGCGTACCAGCTTGCAAGCAATTTATCCTCATTTTCAGACGTCGTTTTCTGCTCAAAAAAGATCGCCCCGGCCATTCCGTCGGGTGTTTCCGGAAATTTCCCGGAAATGAATTTGAGCGCGTTGTCATCGAAATACTCTATGAGCGAAGCACCGATCGTGTCAGAACCGGATTCTTGCTCCCCTCCTGTCTGAGGAGAGGTGGCAGCCGCTTCGGCTGACGGGGTGGCGGAAGCAGCGACCCGTTTCTTTTGAGTTGCGAACGAGAGTTTCCTCGCCTCATCCACAAACGCCAGAAGACTAATTTCACTAGCAAAAAACACAACTCCGCTAAAAAAACCCTTCGGTTTCGTTAACAGCGATAATTCGATCTCCGTTATCACCCCAAGCGTGCCTTCGCTGCCGATAAACAGATCAATCGCATCGAGAGGATATCCGTTAAAATAACCGCTCACATTCTTACGAACTTCCGGCCGCTCGTAGGTTGGAACGTTTACCTTAATTTCAGGACCATTTTCTGTCTGTAATATTATTATGCCGTCGTCACCGGCGAAATTTTCACCGCGACGCAGATCAATTATCTCGCCGTTAGCCAAAACGACCTTTAAACGCTGGACATATTCCCGAGTCGCTCCGTATTTAAAGCTCCTTGCACCTGATGCATTCGTCGCGATCGTGCCTCCCATCTGACAGCTCCATTCGGTTGGGTCAGGTGGGTAAAACAATCCTTCCGCTTCGACTGACTTTTGCAGATCGGCGAGGACCAAACCGCTTCCGACAGTTGCCGTTTGAGATGGCGTGTTGATGGTGAGTTTGTTTAATTTTTCGAGCGATATTACGATGCCGCCAAACGGGATCGCTCCGCCGACAGTTCCCGTTCGCGCGCCTGAGATCGTCACCGGTGTTTTGCTCGCATTCGCCTCACGGAGTATCTGAGCGATCTCCTCAGTCGATTCCGGTATGAAAATCTTCGCCGCGTGTCCGCCCTGCATATTGCTGGCGTCGGTGAGATAATTTTGCAGATCGTCAAGCTTTTTGACTTGCATAGTCGAAATTTTACGCGACGATTCCTGAACTTCAAAATCGCCGTTGACGTTGGTTTCACTGAAGTTGTCCCAGACATGGGACAACGTGAACACGAGGGATTCAGCGAACAGCCAATTCCCGCTCCCGCAAATACTTCATCCGGTCACGGATCTCGGCCGCCTGCTCGAATTTCATTTCCTTCGCCGCGTGGCGCATATCGGCTTCGAGTTGGGTAATGGTCTCCTTGAGCTGTTTTGGCGAATACTCTTCAAACGAATCGAGGTCGAGCGGGATCTTGAAGTAATCCGCCTCATACGCCGTAACCAGTAAGGCGTCGATCGATTTAATAATA
The DNA here is from genome assembly GCA_039920905.1 of Pyrinomonadaceae bacterium. Taxonomy (GTDB): domain Bacteria; phylum Acidobacteriota; class Blastocatellia; order Pyrinomonadales; family Pyrinomonadaceae; genus OLB17. The sequence continues at coordinate 9,812 of JBDSCV010000204.1, read as the reverse complement.
GTGGTTGGGGTGATGCCGTGCTCGGTGTTGTATTCCTCTTGAATTTTGCGGCGACGTTCAGTTTCGCTGATAGCGTACTCCATGGATTTGGTGATCTTGTCCGCATAAAGAATCGCTTTGCCTTCCGAGTTGCGTGCCGCACGGCCAATAGTCTGGATCAGGGAACGTTCGGATCGTAAAAACCCCTCTTTGTCCGCATCGAGTATTGCGACAAGCGAAACCTCGGGCAGGTCCAAGCCTTCGCGAAGAAGGTTGACACCAATGAGCACGTCGTATTCGCCGCGGCGCAGGTCGCGCAAGATCCTGATACGTTCGAGCGTCAGTATTTCGCTATGCAGATATCTGACCTTCACACCGACCTCGGCAAAATATTCGCTGAGGTTTTCCGACATGCGTTTGGTAAGCGTAGTAACCAGCACACGTTCATTCCGCTCAGCCCGAAGCTGGCACTCTTCTAACAGATCGTCGATCTGGCCCTTTACCGGCCGCACTTCTACGACCGGATCAAGCAATCCGGTCGGCCTGATGATCTGTTCGATAACCTCGCCGGATGTTTTTGCCAGCTCATAGGGCCCGGGCGTCGCAGAAACATATATGGTTTGCCCGATACGTCCCTCAAACTCCTGAAAATTTAACGGTCGGTTGTCTTTGGCGCTTGGGAGCCGAAAGCCGTATTCGACCAGCGTTCCTTTTCGTGACTGGTCGCCTTTGAACATCGCTCCCAATTGCGGGACCGTCTGGTGCGATTCGTCGATGACCATCAACGCATTCGACGGCAAATAATCGAGCAGCGTCGGCGGTGGTTCGCCGGGCAGTTTGCCTGTCAGGTGCCGCGAATAATTCTCAATGCCACGGCAAAAGCCCATCTCTTTTATCATCTCAAGGTCATACATTGTCCGCTGATGCAGACGCTGCGCCTCGACGATTTTGCTTTCGCCGACGAGAAACTCCTCGTGCTGATCGAGCTCGGCCCGGATCGTTTGAACGGCGCGCTTGATGACCGGTTTTGACATCACATAGTGTGTCTTTGGGTAGATCGGCAGCCGGGAATCGTGCTTCTTTATAACCTCGCCGAGCAGTGGGTCGATCGTGTATATCGCGTCGATCTCATCACCCCAAAACTCGATCCGATAGGCCAGGTCTTGATAGCTCGGATACAATTCGACCACGTCGCCGCGAACGCGAAAATTCCCGCGGTCAAAATCAATATTGACGCGCTCGTATTGCAGTTCGACCAGCTTTTGCAGAAATTCTTCACGCTTGAGCTTTTGCTTCGGCTCGATAAAGACGAGCATCCCAAAATATGCATCTGGGTCGCCTAGTCCGTAAATACACGAAACCGACGCGACCACGATCACATCCCTACGCTCAAAGAGAGCGCGCGTTGCCGAAAGCCGAAGCCGGTCAATCTCGTCGTTGACCGTAGCCTCTTTTTCGATATAAAGATCGGCTGCTGGAACATAGGCCTCAGGCTGGTAATAGTCGTAATAAGAGACGAAGTATTCTACAGAATTGTCGGGAAAAAAGGTTTTAAATTCCTGATAAAGCTGGGCCGCAAGCGTCTTGTTATGCGCCAACACGAGCGTTGGCCGCTGTGTCTGTTCGATCACGTGGGCAATCGTAAAGGTCTTTCCGCTGCCCGTAATGCCAAGCAACACCTGATCTTTCGTCCCGTCGTTCAGGTTATCGACGATCTGCTTGATGGCCTCCGGTTGGTCACCCTTCGGAGTATTTTCAGAAATGAGACGAAATTGCATTCTTTAATCATAAACCAAATGATGCAAAGAAAAAAGTGGTGCGAACCGGTCAAAATAAAACGGAACAGAAAGTTATTTGCTCAATATCTGTCTGATCCTTTTCCGAAGGGCGTTGCGAGTTTCGCTAAATGCATCGCCGCGTGCGGCACAAATATCGGTTAGCAGTTGAGAGTCGGACGGGCGAAAAACCCGTAGCATTATGTCACGGTTTCGGATTGTGCCTTTCGCATCGATCAGGACGACAGCCCGGAGAAAGCTTATCAGGAAAAGCCATTGTTTGGCATAAGTATGAGGGGTTTGACGGTTCGGATCGGCAAGCAGATCGATCGGGGGCTACGCCGCTGCAAAAATACTTGATGCCATTTCGGCGTCGCGGGAGAAATGCCGACTTATCACGAGCTACGTCATAACCAGGTCAAAACTGTTTATAACGTCGTGGATTCGGCCGGAAACATCCGCTGGTAAGACACTATTTTTGCGAAAATCATGCAATTGGACCAATGTCCGCTCGTCTTTCTGCACTTTTAGAACATGGAGGAGGGCAAACTTTACGCGCTCATCTTTATGCGTGTTGATCGCATCAAAGATCTCGCTGATCTCACCCGCTTTGATGATAAGTGAAACCAGAGCAAAGGATTCGTAGGCGACCTTAATATCTTCATGAGCAAGTCTGTCAAACGATTTTATGACGTTGCCGGATTCGACCGCAGCGCGGGCTCCATGGCTCATCCGAAATTCGTCCCCCGTCTCAATGATCCGTTTTCATGCATCGGCACGGTCAAAATTTAGACGAAACACCCCGCGGGCGGATGCTGCCCGAACTTCTCGGGTGGGGTCGGCACATGCAAGCAGTATCGCTTCGAACACCGACTCGTGATCAAAATCTGTAAGCGTTGCAACCGCTTTTGACCGTAAATTCGACGAAAGATCGTATAACGCGATCTGCGACAAAGCCTCGACCGAATTGCGTGTCCGAAATGCCGTCAAGATTCAAAGCGAAAGTTCCCGAACCGACTCATTCTCTTCAAATTCCTCATTTACCTGCTCGATAGTGTTCAGAACGGAGGGGTCGTCAGACACTGGCAAAGGCCCATATAGTTTTGCGGCCGACAATTTGCTAAACGAATTTATCGGAAGCTGCACATACCGCGGCTTCCGCATTCTTTCCTGAAAGTCTTTGGTATCAATGTTTTGCGCGTCCCTACCGGCTGTCCCGGCAACGGTCGGCTTGGAATTTACTTTACCGGTTTTCTTGGGACCAAACGTCATTTTTGCTGCTGCCGATGACCTCTTTGCCTTGCGCAGCCATTCGAGTTCCTTTTCGGCGTCAAGGCCCTCCATGTTGTAACTTTCGTTGCTGTAATAGTTTGAGTAGCGGTTTTCATATTGTATTTCGGCTGTTCGAGGCCTTTCTTACTCTTTCGCCAAAAATAACCCGCCCCGCCAGGACCGACGGCAACGACAAAGATCATCGTGCATACCCAGCGGTCGCTTGAACCATCAACGACCTCTTTTTCGGTCTGCGCTAGTACATTCGCGGCAAGAGTGCCGACTATCGTAAACAAAGCAAAAATTCGGGAATTTGAAAAAAAATTTGCGTCTCATGAAATGGGTGGTACTAAGTAGGGTAGAGCGAACCGATTATCGCGAAATTTAAGGAATTGGTTAGACATACCCGAGATCTCAGGTTGTCGTTTATTATTATGCACGATTCCTCTTTCATTGTCATTATAAATATCAACTGCGTTTATAAAAGTTAAACATAGTAGTTCTTCCAGAAAATGAGTTATTTTTCTGAGACTTTACGAAATCAGCGGTTCGTAATAGAGTTATCCGCAACAGGTCAGTGATGAACGGGTATTATGACATTTGTAAAAACGCTTTCGGAATCGGAAATTCCCGGCTTGATACTATTGCATCGGGGCAAGGTTCGTGATGTATTTGAGATTGACAAAGACCGTCTTCTTCTCGTCGCCACCGACCGTATTTCGGCTTTCGACTGCGTTTTGCCGACGCTGATACCGAACAAGGGTAAGGTTTTGACCCAGCTTTCGGCGTTCTGGTTCGATTTTTTGAAAAAAGTAATCCCGAACCACGTCATCTCGACCGATCTGGACGCGATGCCGGAGCCGATCCGGGGACATGAAGAATTGCGTGGACGATCGACGCTCGCCCGTCGCACCGAGGTTTTTCCGGTGGAATGCGTAGTTCGCGGCTATCTCGAAGGCTCCGGCTGGAAGGATTATCAGGAAACGGGCATGATCTGCGGCCACAAGCTGCCGCCGGGATTGCAGCAATGCGATAAACTCCTCGCTCCGATCTTCACCCCGGCGACAAAGGCTGCGTCGGGGCACGACGAAAACATCACGCAAATGGAGTTTTCGCAGATTGTCGGCCACGACACTGCCGCTAGGCTAAAATCTTTGACACTCGCGATCTATAAAAAGGCTGCCGAATACGCCCTGACCCGCGGGATTATAATCGGGGACACGAAATTTGAGTTTGGAATTGACCGGAAAGGTAATATTCTCTTGATAGATGAGGTCTTGACACCAGATTCGTCGCGTTTCTGGGCAGCCGAGACCTACGAACCGGGGCACGCCCAGCCGTCGTTTGATAAACAATTTGTCCGGGAGTATCTCGAAACTCTTGACTGGGACAAAACACCGCCTGCTCCGGATCTCCCGGAAAACGTCAGTGTCGCTACGAGCGAAAGGTATTTGCAGGCGTTTGCATTGCTTACTGGAAGAAAGTTAGCGGATTAACCGCTTTTCAATTTATGTATTCTCCGCACCGGCCTTCGGCGCCGGAGCCTACACGCAGCCGTTCGATGAAGGGGAAAAGTTCATGAAAACATTATTGCTAGCTACATTCGTCGCATTGATAATAAGTCTTTCCGCATCAGCTCAAACCGAGATAACGATCAAGAAAACGACCTCGATGAAAATTCCTGGTATGCCAGCCATGCCTGAAGGAATGGCAAATCCCATGGCACCCCGGCCCTCGACACAATATATTAAAGGTACGCGAATGCGCACCGATATGTCCTACGACCAGCAAAAGAGATTTGGCGGTAAGCAAAAGATCACCCAGACGACCATCCAACAATGCGACAAGCAAAAACGGATCACATTTAATAATAAAAATAAAAAATACTACTCCGAGCCGATGTCCGGACAAGCGTCAACCTCCGCACAATCATCATCAAGCGCGAAACCGGTAAGAAAGAACGGAGTTGTAACAATCACGGGCGGTGTAACCGACACAGGTGAAAGGGCAAAGCTGTTTGGTTACAACGCAAAGCACCTCAAACAATCCATCACCATGACGCCGGGCAAGGACGCATGCCAAAAGGAGACGTTGAAGATCGAGATCGACGGCTGGTACATCGATCTGCCCGAATATTCCTGCCCGGTGCGTCGCAAGCCCACTGAGTTTCAGATGGGCACTGGCTGTTATGACGATGTAGATTTCCAAATGAAAGGCGAGATTTCGGGCGTTCCGGTCAAAGAGATCAAGACGCTGACAATGCAGGGAATGACGATGAACATTGAGGAAGAAGCCCTCGAAATCATAAAAAGACCATTGAGCGATGATCTTTTCGAGCCACCCGCAAACTATAAGGCCGCTAACTTTTTAAAGGAAGTCGAGGAAGAAGAGGACGACACATCCGCCGACACCGGTCCGCAAACCGGGCCGGAACCCGCCACTACGAACAACACGACAACGCTTGCCCTGCCCCGCGGTGGTGTCGAGAACGTAAGCGCCATTAGGAAAAAACCGGGTACGATACGGATAGGTATTGCGAAACCGGAAGTTCAGCTGGCGGATAAGGACAGCACGGACGCGGCCTCAAGTATTGGAGATGCGGTCGTAGGGCTGTTCGAAGAATCGCTGAAAGGTCAAGATATCGGGGCCGTCGAATTGTCTTCCGATTCCACCGATGCGGACGCCAAAAGACTCGAATGTGATTACATTATCTACGCCAACATAACGCAGAAGCATGGCGGTGGCGGGTTGTTTGGGAAGATCGTCACCGCTCACGTCGCCGCGATCAAAGGTGTTGGGCCAAATACAAACGGGACGAACCAGTCAGCCGCAACCGTAGCGATGATGCAGGCAATGTCCGGAGTTACAAAAGGCCGGGACGAATTTACGCTTGAGTATAAGTTCACAAAACCGGACAAAACGGTAGTGTCAACTGCGAAAGCCAAGTCCAAAGCAAATTTTGACACGGAAGATGTCTTAACACCGAACATCAAGGAAGCCTCAAAAGCTGTTTTGGCCTCCGCCAAGAAACCCTAAATAACCTCGATAAGGTCTCCCACCTTTATCGTTTTTCCAACGTGCTCAGCGATCAGATTTTGTCCGAACAGGACGGCGGTGCCGCTCATCCCGAGCGATTCGTAACGGTCGGGCATGACATAATGTGCCATTCGATACGACGCCAGTGTTTTGAGAGGTTCTTTTCCGGCGAACTCGCCTTTCGCCTGATCTACCGTTGTAATTACGCAGCGTTCGCACGGTTTAGTCGAGCAAAATTCAGCATCGCCGATGCGAACTTTTTGCCAGTCGTCTTCGGCAAACGCGCCCGCTTTTGTTACAACCAAATTCGGTCGAAAGCGGTTCATCGGAAGCGGCTCGTCAAGACGTGAATTGAGATCGGCCAGCGATGCCTCACTTAAAACCATCAGCGGATAGCCGTCGGCAAAACTAACAACGTCGTCGCCGCTGTCGAACCGCGAATTCACGCTCCGCCGCGAGTCGTCGGGCATGTAAACAAGCTGGCAGTTTGTGCCGAGCACATCGCTGAACCATTCATTTGTGACCGCCGGATAGACTTCTGCGTCGGAGATGCTCTGCCAGATGGTGACTTGCCGGCGATCTCCCGTCTCAGGCTGCAATGGTATCTCCAACGTCCCGAACCCATCCGCCGTGACATACAGATTATCGCCGATCCCAACCTCGACGAGCGCCATCCTCGGAAACTCGCGCTGGGTAAAGAACATTCCGTCGGGCGTGGTCAGCATCCACCGCCGGTCATGCCGCAGTCCGCGTTCCTCGACTAGCGCCGAATTAAGCGAAATTCCCTTGAACGACTTTATCGGGTAAATGTTTATCTCGGAAATATGCATTTAAAATACTATTTCACCACAGAGACACAGAGAACACGGAAAAGAAATAAAAAGCATTTTCAAAATCCCGCCGCTCTCTGTGTCCCTGTGGTGAATCTTCTTTTCGCCAAACTTGATAACACCATCATCATATTTTCTACACATCATCTGATAACACTTGACACAGGTCTCAAGTTTACAATATACTAGCACTCATAGATTGTTAGTGCTAAAAACTTAATTTTCAGGCAATTCGATCTAACTATATTTTAGGTTCTTTTTTATCAATTCCAAAGGAGTAAATCAGTTATGGCTACAAACATTACACCATTACACGACCGGGTCATCATTCGCCGGATCGAAGACAACGTCAATCAGACCGCGGGCGGGCTATTTATCCCCGACACGGCAAAGGAAAAACCGCAAGAGGGCGAGGTGATCGCTGCCGGCGCGGGTAAATATAAAGAAGACGGGACGCGTCAGGCTTTGGACGTCAAAGCAGGCGATCGCGTCCTTTTCGGCAAGTACAGCGGCTCAGAGATCAAACTCGACGGCGACGAATTCATCATCATGCGCGAAGACGAGATCCTCGGCATCATTTCACGCGCGGGAGCAGCCGCATAACAGTCTAGAAGGTCGAGACCGTCTAGGAAGTCTGGGAAGTAATTAACTTCCGGCTCTTCCCAGACTTCCAACACTTTCCAGACTTCCCAGACTTTTTTCGACGAAGGAGAAATAAATCATCATGGCAAAACAAGTAGTACACGGAGAAGAATCACGCGCAGCTATCCTGCGTGGTGTTAATCAGCTCGCGGACGCAGTGAAAGTTACACTGGGGCCGAAAGGGCGCAATGTTGTTATCGACAAGAAATTCGGCTCGCCGACCATCACAAAAGATGGTGTCACGGTAGCGAAAGAGATCGAATTAAAAGACACGCTCGAAAATATGGGCGCGCAGATGGTTCGCGAAGTCGCTTCGAAAACCAGCGACGTTGCCGGTGACGGCACGACGACCGCAACGGTTCTCGCACAGGCTATCTTTAAGGAAGGCGTCCGCACGGTTGCAGCCGGTGCTAACCCGATGGCGCTCAAACGCGGTATCGAAAAGGCAGTCGGCGCAGTCGTTGCCGAAGTCGCTCGTCTCGCAAAGCCCGTTTCGGGCGAGATGATCGCACAGGTCGGCACGGTTTCGGCCAACGGCGACAAAACGATCGGCACGATCATCGCTGAGGCGATGGACAAGGTCGGCAAAGACGGCGTTATCACCGTCGAAGAATCGAAAACGATGGACACGCTCCTCGAAGTTGTCGAGGGAATGCAGTTCGATCGCGGCTATCTTTCGCCGTACTTCGTCACCGACGCCGACCGTATGGAAGCCGTCCTCGAAGAGCCTTACATCCTGATCCACGAGAAAAAGATCTCGAATATGCGTGACTTGCTGCCGATCCTGGAGCAGGTTGCCAAAATGGGTCGTCCGATGCTCATCATTGCCGAGGATGTCGATGGCGAAGCCCTCGCGACCTTGGTTGTCAATAAGCTTCGCGGCACATTGAATGTCGCTGCCGTTAAGGCACCCGGCTTCGGCGATCGCCGCAAAGCGATGCTCGAAGATATCGCGGTCCTGACCGGCGGCAAGGTCATCAGCGAAGATCTCGGCATCAAGCTCGAGACGATTACCATCGAAGACCTCGGCAAAGCCAAAAAGATCACCATCGACAAGGAAAACACAACGCTTGTCGAGGGCAGCGGTTCGGGCGAAGCGATTGACGGCCGCATCAAAACGATCCGGAATCAGATCGAAGACACTAGTAGTGACTACGACAAAGAAAAATTACAGGAGCGTCTTGCTAAATTGGTCGGCGGTGTCGCGGTGATCAAGGTCGGTGCCGCAACCGAGATCGAGATGAAGGAAAAGAAGGCTCGCGTCGAAGATGCTATGAACGCAACCCGCGCGGCTGTCGAAGAAGGCATCGTGGCCGGCGGCGGAGTCGCTCTGGTTCGTGCCGGTAAGGTGCTCGACAACTTCAAAACCGATGGTGACGATGCTGACGAACAGATCGGCGTCAAGATCATCAAACGCGCACTCGAAGAGCCGCTTCGGCAGATCGCACAGAACGCCGGTAAAGAAGGCGCCGTGATCGTCGAAAAGGTGATCGCAAGCAAGGAAGAAAGCTACGGCTTTAACGCCGCGACCGAGAAGTTCGAAGACCTCGTCGCAGCAGGCGTCATCGACCCCGCAAAGGTGACCCGTTACGCTCTCCAAAACGCAGCCTCGATCGCCGGCCTTATGCTCACCACCGAAGCCATGATCGCGGATGCCCCCGACGACAAGGGCGGCGACCCCATGGGCGGCATGGGCGGCGGCATGGGCGGCATGGGCATGGGAATGTAGTCGGAACGCAAGCATCCCTGCTTGCTTCTTGTCAGAACCGGAAGGTATAGCGACCGGGTTCCTCAATACAAATGGCCTCGTCATCCGACGGGGCTTTTTGTTGCTTAGCGGTGATAAGCGTGATACGTTTCTCTTTGACTAGTAAGTGTTTATATATAAATTCACGGCTTTATAGCTAAAGCTAATTTTACGGAAAGGAGATCTAAAAATGAAAAATCTATGTCTTGCAATAGCGTTTATGATGTTGTTCGGCTCGCTCGCCTACGGGCAGAAAATGACCACCGAGCAAAACTTGATGAAAATGGAACAAGAGATGGCAGATGCCCTCATCAAAGGCGACATGTCCGTCTGGGATAAGTATTCCGCCGATAATGCCGTTTTCACTGATCCGGGCGGTGAGCGGATGAACAAAGCCCAGAGTATGGCCATGTTCAAATCGGGTGATCTGAAAATAGAATCGACAAAAATTGACGACATGAAAGTACAGATGTTCGGGAACACGGCGATCGTTACTTATCGCACGACCGACAAGGGCACGTATAAGGGCAA
>JBDSCV010000203.1:0-5012 GCA_039920905.1 Pyrinomonadaceae bacterium | reverse complement strand
CCCAACAGCTGCAACCAGTGAGGCTCTCGAAGACGCCGTTTATGCAATGAAGGCCGGTGACGTTTCAAAAACGCCGCTTCAGGTCGGTGACAGTTGGTACATTGTTGGTGTGACAAAGCGCGAAGACACCGATACGGCGGAGTTTGCCAAGCAACGTAGCGGGCTGATCGCGCAGATGCTCTCCAAAAAACGGGCCGCTGTTTTCTCCGACTATCTCGCCGCCGTCAAGCAAAAAATGGAAACCGCCGGTTCGATCGAGATCTATAAAGACGCTCTCGACAAGGTCGATGAACCGATCCCCGGCTTAAAACCCGGCGAAACGGACGACAGCAACTAAAAACTAAAAGTGAAAAGGTAAGAGCATTCAACCGGAGTGTCTTACCTTTTCACTTTTAGTTCTTAACGTTTCACGGACTTTACCACCAGCCAAGCAGCTTCCACCAGCCGAGGCCGATCGTTGACCAGATAGTAATATTGAGAATCGAGGCGATCAGGCCGATCGTCCACCAATTGCCTTGTTTGACGTAACCTGTGCCGAAATAGACCGGTGCCGGCGTCGTGCCGTAATGGGTGAGACTTGCGTTGAGATTCGAGAAATAGGCAAGCATCAGGACGGCAAGACCGGCCGGGGCTCCGACGGTGACGGTGGCGGCAAGGAATGGTATGAGCATCGCCAGCACATGTGCCGTGATCGACGCGAAGAAGTAATGCGAGTAAAAATAGACGAACAGTAAAACGGCGAGGGCCGTGGGCCACATCATCCCGTCGGCCATCGAAGCGATCTTGTCGGCAAAGATTTTGGTCAGGCCGGTAGTGCCGAGCGCCGCTCCCATATTTACGAGTCCGCCGTACCAGATAAATACCGACCACGCATTCTGCTCGCCCATAAGATCGCTCCATTTGAGGACATTGGCCGCCAACAGCGCGCAGATCCCCAGAAGCGCTACGATTCCCGTATCGATAGAGTGAAAATAGTCTTTTGTGACCCACAGCGAGACAACGCCAACCAAAACCGCGAGCATTATTTTTTCGTGACGTGATACCAGTCCAAGTTTCTCCAGTTCAGCGGACGCAAATTCGGCTGCCCGCGGCGTATCCTTTATCTCCGGTGGAAAAAACTTGTATATCGCCAGAGGCACGACGACGAGTGAGACGAGCCCGGGAACTATCGCCGCCGCGAGCCAATTTCCGTAGGTAAGACGAATATCCGAGTTTTTAGCGATCAGATCAGCGATGATCAGATTCCCCGCTTGTCCCGTGATAAACGTCGCGCAGATAATAACGTCGCATTGATACAGCAAATTCATCAGAAACGTGCCGAGTCTGCCCTCGGTGCCGTCGTCAGGATGCGAATCGTAGGTGAGTGCGATGCTTTGGGCGATAGGCAGTATCACGCCGCCGGAGCGGGCGCCGTTTGACGGTATCATCGAGGCGAGAATGAAATCCGTGCCGATCAACGCATAACCAAGGCCAAGCGTGCTTTTGCCGATCGAGCGCACAAACAACAAAGCTATCCGGCGGCCCAAACCGGTTTTGATCATTCCGCATGAGAGAAAGAACGCGGCCAGGACGAGCCAGACGACGGGTTCGCTATAACCCTTGAGCGCCTCGGTCGGCTTTAGCGCGCCCGTAACAACGGTTGCGATCACGCCAAGCAAAACCATAGCGCTGCCGGTCAGCGGCTGTACTATCGAGCCCACGATAGTGGCAATAAAGATCGCAAGCAGCGTCCAGGCTTCGCGCGTGACACCCTCCGGCGGTGGGATCAACGCGATACCAACTCCGCAGCCGAGGACGATCAGCCATTTGACGAAAATATTGTATTTTTTTGTTTCCATCAAAAAAGCGGACGGCTTTACAAAACCCTCCGCCTATCGATTATCAATTTCGACGCCCGCGTTATTCGCCTAGATAGGCTTCTTTTACCCTCGGATCCTGTGCGACATCTTTCGACACGCCTTCCATAATGATGCGGCCGGTTTCCAGAACATAGGCGCGGTCCGAATGATGCAAAGCGGCGTTAGCATTTTGCTCGACCAAAAGGATCGTAGTTCCTTCGCCCTTGATCTCGTCAATGGCTTTGAAAATTGAGTGAACAACGAGTGGGGCGAGTCCGAGCGACGGTTCGTCCAAAAGCAACAAACGCGGTCTGGACATTAGAGCACGCGCCATTGCTAACATCTGCTGTTCACCGCCTGAAAGCGTGCCTGCTTTTTGTTGCTCGCGCTCTTTTAAACGAGGGAAGAGAGTAAATCCGCGTTCCATGTCATCCGCGATCCCTTTTTTATCCTTACGGATGAAGGCTCCCATTTCGAGATTTTCCCGTACTGTCAGATTGGCAAAAACACCCCGGCCCTCGGGCGACATTGCGATCCCCAATGAGACAAGCTTATGAGTGGGCATACCGCTGATCTGCTTGCCTTCATACATTACCCTGCCCTCTTTCGCCTCAAGCAGGCCGGTGATCGTGCGCAGCGTGGTAGTTTTCCCTGCACCGTTAGCGCCTATTAAGGTAACAACTTCACCCTGTTCGACGTGCAGACTGATGTCCGTCAACGCCTCGATCGCATCGTAATTTACTGAGATGTTCTCTAAAGTAAGCATAATCATGAGAAGTCGGAAGATAGAAGTTGGAAGTTGGAATAAAGAAATCCTGTCTATCTATCTCTCGAAATCGCCGACATATAGGAATTCAACATTTTGCCTATTGTAACGGCTTGAAGCTGCAAATCTTCTACCTGCCCATAACCCAAATCTCTAATCAAAATCAGATAATAACGACATTCTTCCAACGAGCCTTGGGCGATATTATAGAATCGCAATTTATCTGCTTTGCCCTTCTTTTTAAATCCTTCGGCAAAATTCGCCGGTATCGAAACTGCGGCCCTACGGAGTTGCGACGTTAATCCGAATATTTCGTGTTTTGGAAAGTTTTCCGACAGTCGGTAAACAGCTAATACAAAGGTGTGCGATCTTTTCCAAATTTCAACATCTTCAAAACTTCGGGCTGCGGTTCGTGCCGTCTCTTGCATCTTCTAACTTCCAACTTCTATCTTCTATCTACTACCTTCTCAGTCTCCCAAATAAGCCTCAATAACCTTCGGATCGTTCTTAACATCCTGCGGCAATCCGAGGGCGATTGACTTGCCATAATCTACAACCTGAATGCGGTCGCAGACCCCCATTACAACTCGCATATTATGCTCAACCAGGACTATCGTTAGATTGAATTTATCGCGGACCTCTTTTATGAGGTTGATCAGATCCTGCTGTTCGGACGGATTCATACCCGCCGCCGGCTCGTCTAAAAGAAGTAGTTGCGGACGGGTCGCCAGTGCCCGGACTATTTCCAAACGGCGTTGATTGCCATAGGGAAGGCTGGTTCCTCCCTCGTTCTTATACTTGTCCAGATCAAAGATCCTTAGCAGTTCCATAGCAAAATCGCGATGCTCTTTTTCGTCTTTGAAATATCTGGGAAGACGAAAAATTGCATCCAATAAATTTTGCTTGGAATGACGGTGACACGCTGTGACCACATTTTCCAGAACAGTCATACTCGGAAAAAGGCGAATGTTTTGAAATGTACGGGATACGCCGAGACGCGATATCTGGTACGGCTTGAGGCCGTTGACGCGGGTTTTCCCGATCTTGATGTCGCCTGATGTGGGCTCGTAAACACCCGTTAAAAGATTAAAGATCGTCGTTTTGCCGGCTCCGTTCGGACCTATCAGTCCGTAAATCTCCCCTTGGCTGACGTTCATCGTCAACTCATTTACAGCCGTCAGTCCACCGAACTTGATGGTTGCTTTATCCGTTTGCAGAATGTAATTTCCGTTCTCAGCCATTACTCCAAACCTCCCGCCTCTGTAGGTTTGTCGGCACGTCGGAAGCGTTTAAGAATATTGCCGATCTCCATCGTACCCAATATTCCCTGCGGCCTCGTGATCATGGTCAAGATCAGTATCAGAGCGAAGATTACCAATCTAAGGTCGGCAAACTTGAATGTCGTTGCCCCAACCTGAATATCAGGCAATTGCCTCAGTAACTCGGGCAGCAATGTAACAATGATGGCTCCGAGAATTGCTCCGGTCATCGAGCCCATCCCGCCAATGACGATCATAATTATGATCTCGAATGACCGGATAAATTGAAAATCGTTTGTATGGAGAAATTTATTATAGTGAGCAAACAGCACGCCTGCGACACCCGCAAATCCCGATCCGATGACAAATGACGAGACCTTATACCGTGTAGTATTCACGCCCATTGCCTCGGCTGCCAGTTCATCCTCTCGAATCGATATCAAGGCCCGTCCGGTATCTGATTTGACGATATTGTGGATGACGACGACCGTAATAATAGCGAATATGCCGATCCCTAAAAAATTGGCGTAACCCGGCACCTGGTAGCCGGTAGCACCGCCCACAGCATCGATATTCAGGATCACAATGCGGATGATCTCAGCGAAGCCGAGCGTAACGATCGCTAGATAGTCGCCCTTTAGGCGCAGGCTTGGAATGCCCACTATCAGTCCCATTAAACCCGCTACGGCTGCTCCGATAAGGATCGCGATCATGAGAACCACGCCGTTCGAACCGGTTTCACCCAAAAAGGACAACTTTTGAATCATCGCTGCGCCATAAGTATTGGAAAAGAAAGCAGAGGCATAAGCGCCGACCGCCATAAATCCGGCGTGCCCGATAGAAAACTGCCCGGTAAAACCATTGATAAGATTAAGTGAAGTGGCGAGAATGATGTTAATGGCGATAAAAACAAGGATGCGGCCTTGATAATCATTCAAACCGACACCGAAAAAGCCCGTGCTGCTGATCATTGCATTCAACACATACAACAGCACGACCGCGATCACCCCAAAAATTATGCTTTTAAGCCAAGTGGACATTCTTTTAATTTGCGATTTGCGATTGTCGTTTTGCGATCTCTTTATTCTGCTTTGCGGATATCCGCGATGCGACAAAAATTGCTGTTAGTTCGTCTGCCTCCTTCAGGAG
>JBDSCV010000202.1:0-5578 GCA_039920905.1 Pyrinomonadaceae bacterium | reverse complement strand
CAGGTTTATGGAACTCGCAGGCTAATCACCGTTTCTATTACTTGAACTGAAGAAAAGCGTGTTCGAGCACAGTGGCAAACATTTATCCACGGTGACAACGCCCGAAGTCCATTCACGATTCTCCAATTCGAACTATGCCGCATTGTTAGCAAGACAATGCGGCTTTTTTGGTCGCGTCAAACGGGGAGCGGTAGCTATTGGGCTTCTCCATGTGGTAACAAGAACCCAGTCGCTACCGCTCCCGGTTCTGACTCGTGCTAAATTAGAACGAATGCAGAAAGTCCTGACAGCCGAACAAATGCGAGAGGTCGATCGTCTGACGACCGAGAGATACGGCATTCCGTCCATATTATTGATGGAAAATGCCGCCCACGCCGTTGCGCGGGTCATCACTGAAAGACTGGGCGGAACGGTTAAGGGAAAATCGATACTCATTCTCTGCGGGTCCGGCAATAACGGTGGCGACGGGGCGGCTCTGGCGAGGATTCTCGCAGTGCAGGGAGCATATATTGATGTTCTCCTTTTTGGAAAGATCAAGGAAACTAGGGGAGACGCGCGTATAAACTTTGGGGTACTCTGCCGGGAAGAAGTTGAGTTTGAAGATGTTTACATGAGTAACTTTGGAGAACTTGGGGAAATCCAATCCCAGGAAGAGTATTACGAGTTCTATCTGCATACCGGCCAATATTGCGATGTTTTTGTTGATGCCATCTTTGGAACCGGCCTGACGCGGCCACTTGACCTCTGGCTCTACAACATAATTCATGACATCAATTTCGCGAACGAAGGCCCCACTTTCAAGCCTCGCCTAACTGTAGCGGTTGACATTCCAACAGGTTTGAACGCAGATTCGGACGAAAGATTCGCCGAGCCCATTCGGGCCGATATAACTGTGAGTTTTACTGCTCCAAAACCTGGGAACGTTCTGCCTAACGTTGCGGCTTTGAATGGAGAACTTATAGTTGCTGATATTGGTTCACCCGAGGAGCTTATTGACGCTCAACCCTCGCACCTTTATCTGGCAGAAAGATCCGATGCAGAAGCTTGGCTGAGAAACACTGAATTCTCAAGCGACTCTTACAAAAACAAACGAGGCCACGCTTTTTTGATCGCCGGATCAGAAAGCTACTCTGGGGCGGCGGTTTTGTGCGCTGATGCGGCGATGCGCTCAGGTGTCGGGTTGGTAACTATCGCAACACCTAAATCGTCAAAAGATTCGGTTGCGTCGAGGGTATTGCCCGAGGTGATCGTTCGCGGAGTTTCGGAGTCTGAAAGCGGTGCGATCGCCGAGGCAGCTTTTGCGGAAATCGGTGAACTGCTCGAAAAAACGGACGCGGTGGCGATCGGCAGCGGTATTTCGCAGGACGAAAGCACTAAGAAGTTTGTTGAAAGAGTGATCGAAAACCGGCAGCAACCGATAGTTGTTGACGCGGACGCCATCAATCTCCTCTCGCCATTCGCGGGAGAGAACCACCCCGTCGGCGAAACGCCGCCACCCCTCCTTAGTAAGGAGGGGAGCCTTTTGCTGCCATTGATCCTCACCCCACACGAAGGTGAGTTTTTGCGGCTGCTTGGGACGACCGACAAAGATGTCTTACACGACTGCGTGGCCGCCGTTCGTCAATTTGCGCTTACACACAATGTAATTCTCGTTCTAAAAGGCGAGCGCGTTTTGATCGGTGAGCCAAGCGGAAGGGTTGTCGTAAATCCAACCGGGAATTCAGGGCTAGGCAAAGCTGGGAATGGCGACACGCTGACAGGCATTCTCGTTGGCTTTGTCGCCCAAGCGGTGCAGTTCAAAAGGGATATTTTTGAAACGGTCGTTGCCGCCGTCTATGTTGCCGGAATGGCGGGTGACCTCGCTGAGCAGAAATACGGCAAGCGTGTAATGACGGCGTCGGATGTGCGCGAGTGTTTGAGCGAGGTGTTTTCGAATTTAGAGGGTAGTTAGAACAGGGTAAGCAGGACAGACAGGATTCCATTTCCCTGATCTATCCTGCATATCCTGTTAGTAATATATAATGGGTGAAAGAGTGACCATTACCGAAAGTCCGGACGAAACATTTGCCTTCGGCGAATACCTTGGCGGCGGTTTGCTCGGGGGCGAGGTCGTTTTGCTTTACGGCGGGCTCGGAGCGGGCAAAACTTTGCTGACAAAGGGTATCTTGAACGCGCTCGATTTTGACGTTGACGATGTCACGAGTCCCAGCTTTACGCTTGTCAATCTATACAAAACGGCGAGCTTTGACGTCTATCACATCGACCTCTGGCGACTCAACGGCGTGAACGATCCGGCGACCGTCGTCGGCCTTGACGAGATCCTCGAAAATGGAAAGGCTGTTACTATAGTTGAATGGGCCGATCGTCTTAAGGCTTCTAAGTTTCCGGAGAGATCGATCTCTGTAGAGATCGTTGGCGATGGTGACGAGCCGCGTAATATCCGCGTCCAGTATTTATAGGCGGATAGCGAGTCGGTTTGAAGCTCATGCTATCTATAGACGCTCTTTCGCTTATGCCACAACCTCACATATCAAATTTGCACGAGCCGCGTATCATTATTAGAAAAAAGGCGCGAGTGCTTGAGCTTTTTGACGGCGAAAAACTCGTAAATAAATACAAAATGGTACTTGGTTTTACGCCGTCGGGCAATAAATCGGTCGATGGCGACGGGCGCACGCCGGAAGGTGATTTTTATGTATTCACCAAAAATGATCAGAGCAGCTACTGTCTCTCGATCGGTCTGAGTTATCCGAATGTGCAGGATGCTAAACGCGGCCTGGCCGAGAAGTTGATCACGAGCGAGGAATATGACCAGATCATCAGCGCCATCGCTAATAAAAAGATGCCGCCGCCGCATACACGGCTTGGCGGCGAAATATACATTCACGGGGGCGGGACCGAAGAAGATTGGACAGACGGGTGTGTGGCCGTAAAAAATGAAGATATTAAAGAGATATTTGACGCGGCAATAGTTGGTATGCGCGTGACTATCCTGAGGTGACCTACCAGAAGTAAGTTGGGGTCATTTATCGTGCAAAAGATTTAACATCGAATTCTTTCTTATGGCGGCGGGTTCTCATATAATCTAGCCCGCAACATATAACCGGGACTGATACGAAAGCCTTAAAGACACAACAACAACCAAATCCGAACGAGCCGGAAACTACCGGCCTTGGGGGCGGGCCGCTATTTAACCGTGAGTTGAGTTGGCTCGAATTTAACCGTCACGTTCTTGACGAGGCGACCGACGATAGTCTGCCTGTACTCGAACGCCTCAAGTTTCTGTCGATCTTTTCGACAAATCTTGACGAATTTTTTATGATCCGCGTGTCGGGCCTGAAAGAGCAGATCGCCGAAGGTGTCGGTGAGCTTTCCGCCGACGGTATGAACGCGACGGAGCAGATGTCCGAGATATACAAGCGGCTGCGTCCAATGCTTAAGCGGCAGGTCTCATATTTGGGCGAAAATGTCTTCCCCGCTCTCGCGAAAGCTGGAATTACGGTCGAATCTTATGGCGGATTGAACGCTAAAGAGAAAAGGCTGCTCGACAAATATTTTCACAACAATCTGTTTCCGATCCTCACACCACAGTCGGTGGATTCGAGCCATCCATTTCCGTACATTTCAAATCTGAGCCTGAACCTTGGCCTTTACATTGAGCCAAACCGCACATTTACGCAGTCAAATCTCAAGCATCTCTTTCGTCAAAAGCGTTTTACACGTATCAAACTGCCGCCGACGGTGCCGCGTCTGATACCGATAAATGAGAAAAAGGGACGCTATGCTTTGCTCGAAGAGGTGATCGCGGCGAATGTTCACGAGCTGTTTCCAAACATGAAAACTAGCGAGGCTTTTCTGTTTCGCGTGACGCGCGATGCCGATATTGAGTTGCGTGAAGATGAGGCCGGCGACCTGATGCGTACGCTCGAACGCGAGCTTCAGCGTCGGCGCGACCGCTTTGCCGTTCGGCTCGAAATATCGGCAGCGATGCCGGAAAAGATGGTCAAATTGCTCGCAAACGGGACAGGGTTGACCGACGAAGAGGTCGAGCGCATCGACGGTTTTGTCGATATTCCTGATCTGATGCAGCTTTACGCACTCGACAATCCGAGACTTAAGGAAAAACCGATCGCGGCCGTCGTTCCCGCTTGGCTGCATAAAAAAGAGAACATTTTTGATGTCATAAAGAAGCAGGATATTTTGCTTCACCACCCATACACGTCATTTAGCACCGTGTCTGATTTTATCGCAGAGGCGGCTGAGGATGGTGACGTTCAGGCGATAAAGATCTGTCTTTACCGCACCGGGAAGGATTCGCCGATCGTCAATTCGTTGATGCGGGCGAGCCGACTGGGCAAACAGGTGACGGCACTTGTCGAGCTAAAGGCCCGCTTTGACGAGGAGAATAATATCGAATGGGCGCGAAGGCTCGAAAACGAAGGCGTCCACGTCGTTTATGGCATAAGCACATTAAAAACGCACTCAAAGGTACTGCTGGTCGTCCGCCGGGAAAAGGATAAACTTGTCCGATACGTCCATTTGGCGACCGGCAACTACAATCCGATAACGGCGCGAATTTATACCGATCTCGGCATCTTAACCGCCGACGAAGAGATCGGCGAAGATGCGTCGAGCCTCTTTAATTTCCTAACGGGCTACTCGCAGCAGGATAAATACAAGCGGCTGATCGTCGCTCCGCTAAATCTACGCGAGCGGCTTATCGCTCTCATTCGCCGCGAAAAAAAGAACAAGGTTGCGGGAAAGGAAGCGAGAATTATTATCAAAGCCAACAGCATTACGGATGTGGTGCTTATCAATGAGCTTTATCTAGCGTCTCAAAGCGGCGTCGAGATCGATCTGATAATTCGCGGGATATGTGCCCTACGTCCGTGCGTCAAGGGCATGTCCGACAATATCCGCGTCAGCTCCGTGATCGGCAGATTTTTGGAACATAGCCGAATTATGTATTTTGCTAATGGCGGCGGCGACGCAGAGGAAGTTTATATCGGCAGTGCCGATCTGATGCACCGCAGTTTTGATCGTCGAGTCGAAGTGCTAACGCCGATCCTCGATCCTGAGATCAAAAAATACCTCAAAGATACGGTTCTGGACGCATACTTGCGGGATGAGATAAACGCAAGGCTTTTGCAGCCGGACGGGAACTGTAAAAAACTTTCAAACCGCACCAAAGGCGGTTTTGACTCGCAGATGTATTTTGTCGGGCTCGACACTCCCGTTTAGACAGCGGTTTTCTTTGCAAATCGGCATTCCATCACACCATTGATCAACTTTCCAAACTTTAGCGTAAGGCGCGGGTAGCCGCGCGCCTCCGGTTCAAGTTTGTCTGCTCCGAGCAGTTTTTCGACCGATAAAATATCTTCCATCGACCCTTCGATCTCCATATAGTAGCCAAAAGGTAACTCATCCAAAACCACCTCGACATTACCAAGGTGCCATGATTTACGGTGCTTTTCGTATATGACCGCAAGTTTGTAGCCGAGTTTTTCGATGATGTTCTCCGTCGCTTCAACGTCCGAAACGTCAGTCTCAAATTCGATCTGGTGTTTGAAATCGTTTT
>JBDSCV010000201.1:0-15395 GCA_039920905.1 Pyrinomonadaceae bacterium | reverse complement strand
GTCGGTTTGCAGGGTTCGGGTAAAACGACTTCGACGGGTAAGATTTCGCGTTGGCTCGCCGACAATCAGGAGCGGAAACCGCTATTGGTTTCGGTTGACGTTTATCGTCCAGCGGCCCGTGAGCAGTTAAAGGTCGTCGCAAATGCTGTAGCCGTTGCGGTTTACGAGGCGAAAGAAACCAGCGATCCGATGACGATCGTTCGCGGTGCGGTCAAATATGCTCAGGAAATGGGCTTTGACACGCTGATGATCGACACTGCCGGACGTCTGCATATCGACGACGAGTTGATGGTCGAGCTTGAGCAGATCAAGGCGGAGACGAAACCCGTCGAGGTTTTGTTTGTTGCCGATGCGATGACCGGTCAGGACGCCGTCAGGTCGGCAGAAGTTTTTCACGAACGTATCGGCATCACGGGCGTTGTCCTGACCAAGATGGACGGCGACGCACGGGGCGGGGCGGCCCTTTCGATCAAACAGGTCATCGGGCAGCCGATTAAATTTGTCGGTGTCGGTGAAAAATACGACGCGATCGACCCGTTTTATCCCGATCGAATTGCCCAGCGAATACTTGGAATGGGCGATGTTCTGTCTCTCATCGAAGAAGTTCAGGGCAAGATCGACGAAAAAGACGCACAAGAGCAGTTGCGAAAAATGACAAGCAATCAGTTTTCGCTCGAAGATTTTCGCAATCAGCTTGGCCAGTTCAAAAAGCTCGGCTCGATGTCAAAATTGATGAAGATGCTGCCCGAACAGATGACCGGCGGGATGCAGATCACGGACGAGCAGTCGGCCGTTGTCGATCATCAGATGCAGCGGACTGAGGCGATCATCGGCTCGATGACAAAGCAGGAACGCAATAATTACAAAATCATAGGCGCAGGGCGCAAAACGCGGATCGCCAACGGTTCTGGTTCGACCATTGCCGAGGTCAACCAGCTCATCCGCCAATACGAGCAGATGAAAAAGATGATTGCCAAAATGAGCAGCGGCGGTATGTTTGGCGGTTTGGGAAGGAAAATGATGGGCGGTCTCGCCGGCGGCTTGGGCGGCATTCTAGGCGGCGGCGGAGATATGGGATTGGCCGACAGCGATGACGAGTCAAACGGTTCGCTGTCGAATCGAATAAAGAAGAAAAAGAGGCATAAAAAACGCCATTAGATAGTCGGCGAATGAAATAGAACATAATGGCGGATAGGAGGTAACGTATTGTGAATGCTGAATTTGAAAAAATTAAGAAAAACTTGGCGGATATTTCTGCTCAGATTGAAAATCAGAAATACCGCTCTAATACTCCACGCGCGGAATGGGCCGGAGCTGACGTTGTTATTACCTCGGCTACGAAGCAATCCACCAAGTCAGCCGGTTTTTATCCGCAGCCGCGAACAGTTGTTACTCCTTTTTCCAAAGAACTAAGTTGGCTGTTTTCGCGGCTTCGGGATGCGTTTGCCGGGTTGATTGATGGCACATCGAAAATTGAATTCTATGGACGGCTCGCAAACGCAGCTCGTGATTATCAGAATGCGGTCAATGGTGACGGAAACGATAAGGATATATTGCTGGCTGTTCTTTACGAGGCTGTCATGATGCTTGAGGAAATGGAAGAAGGGACGTTTGACTATCTAACAATCGCTACCGGAAACACGATTTTGGCCGATTTGGTCAGTAAATCAGAAAAGAGTGGTTATATTGGCGTGGAAGCAACGGAAGATTTCTTTAGAAAAATGGAGACCGCACATCGTGAATCTTGAGTTGACGAACGATGCGCGCTCCTTTTTAGAGAATCTTCCCGCCAAACAATATAAGCAAGTCGCTGGCAAGATTTTTGAATTATTGCGAAACCCTTATCCGCAAGATGCAAAGCATCTGACCTGTTATAAGGGTTACAGACGGCTAACGTCGGGCGAGTTTCGCATTGTATATTCGGTTGTCGATGAGACGATACGAATAGCGTTAGTTGGGAAGCGAAATGACGACGAGATTTACAGGATATTGCAAAGAAAGAATTTGTAGATGAGATTTGGAACGGTGAAATTATGTTAGCAATTAGTTTAATGAGGATGGGCGCTAAGGGGAAACCTTTTTACCGCCTTGTTGTAAAGGAAAAACGATCGAAGCGTGACGGCAAGTATCTCGAAAATGTCGGGACGTATAATCCGATGCTCGATCCGGCGGAAGTGATGTTAAATCATGACCGTATCAGCTACTGGATCGGCGTCGGTGCGCAACCGACCGACACGGTCAAGAGCCTGATCAAGAACAATCCCGTTCAGACGGAAGAAGAACGCGCGGCCGCGATGGCCGCTCTCGCCGCGAAAAAAGCGGCTTCCGAGCAGGTAAAAGCTGGGGCTAAACAGGCCGAAACGGATCGTCTGAAGGCTGAACGCGAAGCCGCAGAAAAGGTGGCGGCAGAAGCAGCGGCGGTGGAAGCGACGGCAGCAGCCGAAGCACAAACTGCTGAAGCTGCCGAAATAGAAGCGGCTGAGCCGGTTGCCGAAGAAGTTGCTGCTGCTACAGAAGAGGCTCCTGTCGAGGAAGCCGCTCCTGAGGCGGAAGCTCCAGCAGAAGAAGCTAAAGCGGCAGAATAGTTCTGAGTCTGTTGAGTTCATAGAGTTTATTGAGTTTCGAGAAGCTCCACAAACTCAACGAACTCCACAAACTCAATAAACTTATGAAAGAAGCTGTAGAAAGGATCGTCAAATCGTTAGTCGGCGAACCCGACGCCATTGAGGTCGCCGAGAACACGGACGGCAAGAATGTGCGTATCGAGGTTCGCGTCGCAGATACCGATATGGGCCGCGTCATTGGCCGCGAAGGCCGCACGGTCAAAGCGATCCGCAGCATTCTGTTTATCGCTGGACAAAAGCACAATCGACGATTTCAGCTTGATCTGGTCGAGGATTAGTTTATTGAGTTCGTTGAGTTCATGGCGTTCGTTGAGAAAGAAAGACTCTCTTAGCCTCAATAAACTCAACAAACTCTATGAACTCTACAAACTTAGTAGCAGTTGCCAATATCGTTAGGACCCGCGGCCTCAAAGGTGAGGTCGTCGCAGATATGCTGACCGATTTCCCAGAGCGGTTTGAGCTGCTGGAAACGGTAACTGCGGTTCGCGACAGTGGCGAACAGTTTGAATTGAAAATTGAGAAATTCTGGTTTCAAAACGGTCGTGTTATCTTGAAATTTGCCGGTTACGACTCGATCGAGAGCGGCGAAACATTGAGAAACGTTGAGATTTGTGTGCTGGAATCAGATGCCGTCGAACTCGACGAAGGCGAGTATTTTGACTGGGAACTTGCCGGGTGCAAGGTCGAAACAGTTGACGGCAACGTGATCGGCGAGGTTCGCGAATTAATGCGGACGGGCGGGACAGAACTGCTGGTCGTGCAGGGCGATACTAAAGACTATCTGATACCGTTTGCCCATGCGATATGCGTAGAGGTCGATATTGAAAATAAGCTGGTAAGAGTCGATCCGCCCGACGGGCTTTTGGATTTTTAGATGAAGATCGACGTTCTGACAATTTTCCCCGAGTTTTTCGAACGGGTCTTCGATTTCGGGATAATCCGCAGGGCCAAATTGGCGGAGATCGCTGAGATTAATATTCACGATATTCGCGAATATTCGGCCGATAAGCACAAGATGGTCGATGACCGGCCGTTTGGCGGCGGCGACGGAATGGTTTTGAAATGCGAACCGATCTTTGCCGCGATTGAAAATTTAATAGGGACGAGCGATCGTGATGAGTATCCGGAAGGAACCCGCGTAGTGTTGCTCTCGCCGCAGGGGAAGCCGTTCAAACAGGCGGCGGCACAGCAGTTTGCGGACGATGCTAAACACATTGTCATGATCTGCGGCCGTTATGAGGGCGTTGACGAACGGGTGAATGAGACGCTCGTTACCGATGAGGTCTCGATTGGCGATTACGTTCTGTCAGGCGGTGAACCGGCGGCGGTCGTCATTGCTGACAGCATTATCAGACTTTTACCTAATGCTTTGGGAAGCGACACATCCGCTGAGAACGACTCGTTTTCCGACGGCTTGCTCGATTGCCCGCACTACACGAGGCCAGCTGACTTTAGAGGGATGGCTGTCCCGGAAGTTTTATTGAACGGCAATCATGCCGAAATTGAGAAATGGCGCAAAGAAAAGGCGCTCCAAAAAACAAGATCGAATAGACACGATCTACTAACAGGAGAAAATGGTGATATGTGAGCGGCGATCCGCTGACCTCTGGCCGAAACTAAAATGAACAGACTAGATTTTGTCGAAAAGACACAAATAAAAGAAAATGTACCTGCATTCCAACCTGGCGACACGCTTCGCGTGAGCGTCCGCATTAAGGAAGGCAACAAGGAACGTCTGCAGGCGTTTGAGGGCATCTGCATCGCCATCAAACACGGCGGCATTCGTGAGACCGTGACGGTTCGCAAGGTCAGCTTTGGCGTCGGCGTCGAGCGTATCTTTCCGCTGCATGCGACGGTGATCGATCACATCGACGTCATTCGCCGAGGTAAGGTTCGCCGTGCGAAGCTTTATTATCTACGCGATCTGCGTGGTAAAGCGGCCCGCATCAAGGAACGCGATACACGCGCGAAAAGGAAACCGGCAGGCTAAAAGCGACACGGAGACGCGGAGAATGAGAAACGCGGAGAGGATCGATTCGTTTAATAGGGACGCATCGGCTCTCCGCGTTTCGCTGTTTGATGACTTTGAAGTCACGGGGATCGGCCTCGTTTTTGAGCAGCATGCTCAAGCCGACGGCTATCGCTTCATCGCCGGCCTCGACGAGGTCGGACGCGGATGCCTCGCGGGACCGGTTGTCGCAGCCGCATGTATTTTAGATATTAGTAAGCCGCTTCCTGACGGCCTCGACGATTCAAAGAAACTTACTGCTGAAAAACGCGAGCAGATCGCGGCCCTACTCAAGCTTGACTGCATCGCGTACGCCGTCGGACAGATCGAGGCCGACGAGATAGACCGCATAAATATTCTCGAGGCCACAAAAAAAGCGATGCTCATCGCGATTAGTCGCCTCGCCACGGCCGCAGATTTCCTACTGATCGACGCGCTTCGTTTGAAACAATCGCCGCTCCCGCAGCAATCAATTATCAAGGGCGACTCTATTTCGGCGTCGATCGCCGCCGCATCGATCCTCGCTAAAACCTACCGCGACGACCTGATGACTGCTTATGACCTCGAATATCCGCTATACGGTTTCGCGGGCCACAAAGGCTATGGCGCCCTCACGCATTTCGAAGCTATTCGCACACATGGTTCGTGTCCGCTGCACCGAAAATCCTTCAGAGGCGTCCTGCCACCTGAGATTGCTTAAGCGGTGCGCCGACATCGACAGTGGTTTTGCAATGAGCCATCTTTTTCCAAATGGCCGCATCCAAGTTGTAAAGGAGGAGATACTAGTGGCTGAAGATCTAAAGACTGGTCGACCCGGTGCATTTCAAACTATTATTTTTGGCGGGCTGGCCATCGGGATACTTGATTTCCTGGACGCCAGCATCTTTTTTCCGTCGTATTACGGCATCTCCTTCGCGCGGGTCTGGCAAGGTGTTTCAGCTGGACTTTTGGGACGCGAAGCGGCTGTTGCTGGCGGTTGGAATACGGCTCTACTCGGTATCCTGCTGCATTTTGTCGTGGCATTTGGCATAGCGATTGTCTATTTTCTGCTGAGCCGCAACATACGGTTTCTCATTAACCATCCGGTGATCTGCGGGCTTCTCTTTGGCGTTATGGCCAATTTTGTAATGCAGTATGTTGTGATACCTCTGTCGGCTATTGGCATCCGTTCAGCATCCGAACCGCTTGGGTCTTTGATGAATAGCGTGATCGGTCACGCCGTTCTTGTGGGGGTGCCGGTTGCGTTGATCGCAAGTTGGTCAGCGAGGCAAAACCAGAGAGAGCTTTAACCGCCGCATTATAAAGTTATCCACTCGGTCGGCTGTTTATAATGCGAGATCGTGATCTTGGTCTCGGCTTTAAACAAAGGTGCGCGCATTTGGAGCGCAGATTCGGCCATGATGCGGGCGAGGTGCGGCTCGTTGGCGCGTTGCGATAGGTGTGCAAGAACGATGTGGCGGGCCGCGCCGTCAAATTCATTTTGCAGCCAATCCGACAGGTCCTCGTTTGACAGATGGCCGGTGCGAGACATTATCCGCTGCTTTAGCTCCCAGGTGTAAACCGAACAGGCCCGGAGCATATCGCGGCTGTGGTTTGATTCGACGACTATCGCGTCGCAGCCCCTGAGCTTCTCTTTTATAAGGCCGCTAATGTGGCCGAAATCCATCAATGTTGCAACTTTTACACCATCCTTTTTGGCAACAAATCCAAAATTATCGACGGCATCATGCGGTACGCTGAACGGCTCGAAATCAATGTCACCGATGCGAAATTCACGGGTCGATTCGATCTCTTCGGTTTTGTTTTTTAGCGCGGAGCGGCGTTTTGACGATTCGCTGTCGCCATTTTGGCCGCCCGCTTGTGTGTCGTAAAAGGCGTCCTCCGTTATACGCGAAATATAAACCGGACACGTTACCGTGGTAAGTAAAACGCGCAGACCGCCGATGTGGTCGCCGTGTTCATGGGTTATTAGAACGCCGTCGAGTTGGTCGTAGGCAACGCCCATAACGGCAAGCCGCCGCAGTATCTCACGCGCGCTCATCCCCGCATCGACGAGGACATTTGTCGTCCCGCTCGAGATGAGAACCGCGTTGCCGGTCGAACCGCTGCCGAGAACCGTAAATTTCATATTTGAACGCAGACATCCTGCCTGCCAGTCCTTAACCGGTCAGCTTGAAACGTTAACAGCAAACTGTGGCTTTTCTTCTCAGCGAACTCTGCGTCTTCCTTCGCGATCTCCGCGTTAGAAATACCTTTTAACGCTGAGATCGCCGAGGAAGACGCAGAGTTCGCAGAGCAGGATAAGGCATTGCAATCTATTAATTTTCAAGCTGAATATTACCGGTGTTTGCGATCTTATTCTACCTCTTTCCCCTGGAAACGCGGCCTCAACATCTTCGCCATGACCCGCGACGACAAAAAATGTGGCGTGTGCGTGCCGAGAAAGGCACCGATCTTATTAGCCAGCCCCGAAACAACTTTTGTTTTTCCGCTTTTTATGGCACTCATGGCAGTCTCAACTACATCTTCGGCCGTTTGCTTACCCTTGACCTGGATCGGGCGGTCGATGTCTGATGCCGCAAAGAAATTGGTACTTGTCGGCCCCGGGCAAAGCGTCAGGACCTGAAGGCCGTAGGGCCGATTTTCCTCGGCTATCGCCTCAGAGAACGATGACACAAACGCCTTTGTTGCTGAATAGGTCGCCATAAACGGTATCGGCTGAAAGCCCGCCGACGACGAAACATTGATGATCGTGCCGCTTTTCCGCTCGCGCATCTGTTGCAGATAACAATGCGTGATCGCCACCAGCGCCGAGATATTGAGTTCGATCATTTGCAGCTCACGGTCGACACCCAACGTAGAAAAATCGCCCACCGACCCAAATCCGGCATTGTTTATCAGCCATTGGACCTCAAAGCCGTGCCGCTCGGTTTCCGCAAATAACTTTCGATCCGCGTCCGGCTCGGCGAGATCAAGCACGATGTAATGGGCCATGATCTGATGCCTCAGCATCAGTTCGTCACAGAGTTCGTGGAGTTTTTTCTCTGTCCGCGCAACCAGGACAAGATCATGCTTATCGGCTGCGAGCCGCCACGCAAACGCTTCGCCGATGCCGCTCGATGCACCCGTGATAAGGGTTACCTTCATAGTTCTTCGCCGGTTTTATTAAATGAGAAATATACTGACCACGCGCCCACTATAATTATAGTTGATGCGCCGATAAAACGAATAATTCCGGCGACGGTCTTGGTCGAACCGAGCAGGCCTGTGTGATCGCGGTGATAATTCCAATCGTGAAAGCTGCCTTCGTTGCCGGTAAAACCGCTGGTCAAAACAAGCTGCATGACAACCGCATCAGATGCATAAACCCAGACATTTAAAATACTTTGCCCAACCCAAAGCAATACGATCGCTGTCGAATAATAGCTCTTGTTCCAAACAAAATAGCCGGCAAAGATCAGCGGGACGATCACCCGAAACAGCGATCCGCCCGCGATCATCATGAATTCGCCAAACGGTCGAAACAGCAAATGTCCGGTTTCATGTATGGGCAGATCGACATTGTCCAAAAAACTGCCCTGCATCGGGTAATAGGCGATCCAAAGGAAATAAATAACCAGCAGAACGGCGAGGATCAGTTTGGAATGTTTGGCCGCATATCCCGGTCAACTCAAGAATTCTTCCCGCGAAATTGCATAGAAAACACAGTCAATTCCGTAATGCTCTTCAGTCTTTTCGTATCGCATCCCGCATTTTTCCATGATCCGCCACGAGCCGGTATTGTCGGGGTGTGCGACGGCGACGATGCGTTGCAACCCGGCCGTTTCAAAACCGTGTTTTAGCCACGCCATCGCACATTCGTAGCCAAAACCCTGCCGCCAATATTTTTCGGCAAGATTGTAGCCGACCTCCATCTCACCGGTGTCCTCGAGCGGCTGGATGCCGCTGGTGCCGATCATCTCACCCGTCATTTTTAACGCCATTGTGCAAAATCCAAAGCCAAATTTTTCGTGACATTCGAGATAGAATGGCAGCCGTTTAGTAAGTGACTCCGCGTTTTGCATCTCAGGGCCGCCCAGATAGCGGTTTACGGCATCGGGCGAGCGCATCTCGATCAGCCATGGCAGGTCGTCGGGTGTGAGTTTCTTAATAATGAGGCGCTCGGTTTCAAGCATAAATCGAGTCAGAACCGGGAGCGGGAGCGACTGGGTTCTTCTCACGGGGACAGCCGCGCGATTTCCCAAATGTTTCCGTTCAGCATATAGCAAATGCGGTCGTGCAGACGGTTTTGCCGCCCCTGCCAGAATTCAAATTTGTCCGGTGTCATCCGGAATCCGCCCCAAAAAGGCGGCAAAGACACGTTGTCACCAAATTTTTGCCGAAATTCTTCAAACCGCTTTTCAAGCGCGTCACGCGATTCGATAACACGGCTCTGGCTCGATGTCCACGCCCCCAAACGGCTTTCGACCGGACGCGAATTAAAATATTTCTCCGATTCTTTGCGTGAGGTTTTTTCGACGCGGCCATAAATGGCAACCTGTCGATCAAGCTCCGGCCAAAAGAAATGGAAAACTGTAAAAGGATTACCGGCGAGATCGGCGCCTTTTTTGCTTTCGTAGTTGGTAAAAAATGCAAAGCTCGTCTCGTCAAAATACTTGAGCAAAACGATGCGGGCCGAGGGCCGTCCGTCATCGCCAACGGTTGATACCGTCATCGCGTTCGGATCGATGATGTCGGCCTTCAGAGCGTCGTCCATCCAGACCGAGAACTGCTCAAAAGGATCACGATCCACATCCGATTCCGACAATCCGTCAGATGCAAAATCTCTGCGAAGTCCGGCTAATTCTGTCTTACTCATATCTGATGCACAAGCAAACCGTCTTTCAATTTCGGCTCAAACCAGGTCGATTTTGGCGGCATGATCTCGCCCATATCCGAGACCTTAAAAAGATCATCCATCGTCGTCGGGAACATCGAAAATGCGACCTTTGCTTCGCCTGAGTCAACCATCTTTTTCAGCTCCGCCGTTCCGCGTGCTCCGCCGACAAACGCGATCCGCGTATCTGTTCGCGGGTCGCCTATGCCCAAAACCGGCCCCAGCAAAAAATTCTGTAAAACGCTCACATCAAGGCTCTCGATCGCATCGGGCTTGCGGATATATTGCATGTTCGAGCGAAGTTTAAACCATTCGCCCTCAATATACATAAACATCTCGCCTCGATGCTGCGGTGTCTCTTCGAGCGTTTCGGCAAGAATAAAATTTTCACGCACTTTGGCAAAAAAATCCTCGCAGTCGAGGCCATTCAGATCTTTTACAACCCGATTATACGGCAGGATCGCGAGATCTTCCGCCGGAAAAATACCGGCGACAACGAAATTATATTCCTCGTCACCAGTGTGATTGGGGTTAGCGCGGCGCTTGGTGTCCCGCGCGAGTTTTGCGCTCTCGGCACGGTGATGACCGTCGGCGATATAGATAGCAGGCAGTTCGCCAAAAGCCGCGACCCACGGCTCGGTCCTGGTGATCCGCCAAACTTTTTGCCCGACGCCCTGCGGACAGGTGAAGCTGTATAGCGGCTCGCCTTTGACCGCGTCTTTGATAAGATCGCGAATGTCGTCCGTATTGCGAAACGCCAAAAAGATCAGCCCCGTCTGCGCCCCGACTGCAAGCATGTGCCCGGTACGGTCCGCGACCTTATCCGGCCTGGTTTTTTCGTGCTTTTTTATCACACCGAAGTCGTAATCGTCTACCGAGCAACAAGCGACTACGCCGGTCTGCACATGATCGTCGGACGCCAGTTGGTAAACGTAAATCGCGGGTTCCGGGTCACGGATCAAAATACCGTCATTAATAAACTTCTCCAGATTTTGGCGCGCCCGCTCAAAAACTTTCTCAACCGGCGGGTCTGACCCTTCAGAGAATTCGCCCTCCGAACGCGTCACACGCAAAAAACTCAGTTCGTTGTGACCTATGATCTCGCGCACCTCGGCGTCGTACACCACATCGTACGGCACACACGATACAAGCTTTGCCTTATCCGCAGGCGGCCGCAACGCGCGAAAAGGTTTTATAATTGCCAACTTGTTCCTCCCTGGCTCACGGCGTTTTGCCGCCGTTGATAAGCTCATCGAGCTTTTTTTCGCTGTCGTCAACATCCTTAATAATCTGGTCGGCGTAGCCTTGTTTGTCGATCTTCCAAACACCGTCCTCGCGGACGAAGGGCACCGTTTCCCACGAACCGTATGAATTTTTTACCTGCAACGTGGCCTTATCATCCTCGATCTTTTCATTGCGATACTCGACCGATGTCTGGCTTTGGCTAAACAGCGTCTCGCGTTTTACGATGTCATCGACCGTCACGCCCTGGGCCTTTGCTTCTTTTTCGTGCATCTTGATCGTCGCGACCGACAGAAGGAGCTTCATCGTAGTATAATCTTTTTGCTTGATCGCCTTTGTATAGGTCTTAAAGGTTTCGAGCGGCGACGCTGGCTTTTGCTCACCGCAGGCAAGCAGTGAGACAGCAAGTGAAAATATTAGAATTCTTGACCAAATACGCATTTTACGGATACCTTAAACGTAGCATTTAAAACCCTAAGTATAGCGTAAAACCAAGCGTTAGAACCACCTGCGTCAGCGGGTCGCCGAAAGTTAGTTATTGAGTAAAGATCAGGACAAATAATCATGAACCGCAAAATCCTCGATGAGAAAGAATTATCCGATGCGATCGAGACACTGGCCGGCTGGGCCGCAGACCGCAAGTTGTTAAAAAAACGCTTCAAGTTTGAAAATTTTGGGGACGCACTTGCCTTTGTAAATAAGGTCGGCGCCATCGCCGATTCCGCCGACCATCACCCAGATATAACCTTCGGCTGGGGCTATGCCGAGATCGCTCTGACAACGCATGATCGCGGCGGGATTACGGATGTCGATATCGCGCTCGCCGCGAAGATCGATGAAGTCTGATCGATCTTACTTTAATGTAGTGTACCCTCATGAAAAATGATGGCAATCTCGCTATCGCCGGATCGGGTCAGAACCGCGAGTGGTAGCGACTGGGTTTCTTCTGCTTGTGTCTGGGAATCGGACATACGTTAGTAGCCAACCGATTCAGAGGCTGTGTCCCATGTCCTAAATGGCAAACGCGAGATCAGCAAGGCCCAAGCCCGAAAACTCTCGGAACGGTTTCGTCTGCCGATCGATGTGTTTATTTAGATTTCAGAGGGGATTTACAATTCTCATTCTGGAAAATCGCATTCGCAATTCGCGAATTGCGAATGTAAAATAAGCCCATGAATTTAAAGCCTCAGGATATAGTGGTATTACTTAAACTTTGCGGATATGGATCGGCAAGGCCAGCTTATAGTTTGATAGCTGCCGCCCTAGGGGTGAGCCAGTCTGAAATCAACAAAGCAGTCAAACGATTGCAATCAGCAAGACTGATACATGGCCCGGAGAGTGGCGAGAGCCCAATTTGGGCTGCGGCAGAAGAATTCCTGATACACGGTGTTAAATATGCATTCCCCGCTAAACGAGGACACTTCACGCGCGGAATGCCCACATCTTATGCAGCCGAACCCCTGAACAAATTAATAAGCGCAGGGGATGATCCGATACCGGTATGGCCCGACCCTAAAGGCAAAAAGCGTGGGATAAGTTTGTTGCCGCTCTATAAAGCAGTGCCTGATGCAGCCAAGCGCGACTCTTTGCTTTATGAGCGCTTGGCAATACTGGATGCGATTAGAAGCGGCGGAGCTCGCGAACGTAAGCTAGCCGAAAAAGAGCTTATTAAAAGTCTCAAGCAAACTAATGGCTAACTCAAATCTTGATATGCTGCGTATCGCAGCTGAAAGACTTGGCGATCTAGTCGATGAGTTGGTGTTTCTCGGCGGCTGCACTACAGATCTTTTTATTACTGACGACGCCGCCGCTGAGATCCGCCCGACGAAAGATGTCGATGCCATTGTAGAAGGAGCTACCCGCGGTCAATATTTGAAATTTTCAGAACGATTGCAGAAAGTCGCCCGGCGGGATGTAAACCAACTCAATTCCGATTGAGTTCTTACGAACGGTACCGGCAGTAGGTGAAAGAATTGCGCTTTGTGCCAAGCCCCGACTTACCAGCGTAGCGGATCGAGTCGATAACCCGCGATTACCCGCTCGCACTATGGCCTGTTCTTTTTGTTTTTTGTCGTCAGCCATTTCTTACTTTTGTAAGCACTTCATCATTTAACCGTTCTTTGGCATCAGCTATCTGTCTCTCGATCTGAGCAGCCATTTCAGCCAATAGATTTCGGTCTTCGAGTTCGGCTTCGTGAACTTTTGATCTCAGTTCAAATAGTTCCGATTCTTCGAGCGATACGATGTCATTTTCGATCACCCGTAACCTTTCCCCGGCTTGTGCGATACGACGGATGAGACGTATCAGCTCAGAAGCTACACCTTCGCCCTTGACGTTTTCAGGGCTATTCTGCCATTCGTCGAGCATTGAAGCCAAAAGCTCTTCGTTACCTTCTTCGTAAGCTTTATTTGCCTCAGCCATTAGACTATGACGGCGCTACTTTTCAGCGGCATCCAGCACTAGATCGGGATGAATAATGCGGGCAAGTTCGCGATAAATTTTCTTGAGCGAATCAGGCGGATTGAATTTGCCTTTATTGGTCGGCTCTTTGATCGAGTTGGTAGCGTGGGCTGACTCGCCTGCCCTCTCTCTTGCATCGGCCGCTCGTTCCTTTGCTTTGCTGTCGTTCGGATCAAGTTCGGCTTCGGCCTCGGCAATTTGAGCCTCTATTTCGTCCAACTGGGTATACAGCACTCCCACGACACGAAGATAGAGTGCTTCAAACTCATTCAACTCGGCTTGAAGCGTCAGCAGATCGAGTTCACGTTGGGCAAGCATTGCCTCAAGCGGGGCCAACTCAGCTCTTTTTTTAACTAGCTCTTGTTCTTCGGGTGACGGCTTTTTGTTAGTGATTGGTTTCAACGCCTGCTCGTCAAGGCTTGCCACATTCCCAAGATCATTCCAAAATTCCGAAACTGAACCGTAGCGCATGTCAATTTGTATCGCGGTAGCACGTTTAAGAACGTCGAGGAAGGCAGTTGCCCACGGCTGTGCATTGACGGTTGGCGGCAGAGCCGTGATCTGCTTTCCCGCAAACTCACTCGGAGATCGTCCACAAACGAGTGAAAAGCAGCTTTTCGCAAGTGAATATATGTCCGCCGTCGCGGATAGTGTCCCGATCGTTGCCTCGGCTGAGGTTGGCGAATGTTCCGGTGCGGAGTAGGTGCCGGTGCCGACCCGCGTGATTTGAGAATGGCGGCTTCTTTTGCAAAATTCTCAGTAAGAAGTTCTTCTATCTCGGAATCGCACGTTCCTTGCAAATGGGCGTTTAGTGCTTTAATGGCTACGTCTTTGGACGGTCTTTGCAAATCGCGCGCGATAAACACTTCGGCGAAGCTGCCGGAGCTGATTCTTCCCTTAATTTGGTGGCGGCCATCAAGAACTTCGCCGTCGAGCTTTAACTCGTTCATTAAGAAGGTCTCTCCTGATCGCCAAGATTATAACCTCAGCAGGCAGAGCCGAAGAATTCTGTTGCTAATGCCGCGCTTTTGAAGACTCCGAAGCATCTTGCTTACGCCCATTAATTTAGCTAAAATCACCCTTTCAGTCAGACAGGAAATACAGAGGATAATTATGTCGAATGTTCCTATTACGGTTGCCCACGGCGACGGCATCGGGCCGGAGATAATGGCGGCAACGCTGCATATTTTGAAAGAGGCCGGTGCAAGGATCGATATTGAAACGATCGAGATCGGTGAAAAGGTCTATTTGTCCGGCAATTCTGCGGGCATCGCCCCGGAATCGTGGGAATCCTTACGCCGAACGAAAGTCTTTCTAAAAGCCCCGATTACCACGCCTCAGGGCGGCGGTTACAGCTCGCTAAATGTGGCTGTGCGTAAGACTTTGGGCCTCTATGCGAACGTGCGTCCATGTGTCTCTTATCACCCGTTCGTGCAGACCAAGCATCCGGTGATGGATGTCGTCATCGTTCGTGAAAACGAGGAGGACACCTATGCCGGTATCGAGTACCGACAGACGCAGCAGGTTGAGGAATGCCTCAAACTGATCTCGCGACCCGGTTCGGAAAAGATCGTCCGTTACGCCTTTGAATACGCTAAGAAATTTGGCCGAAAAAAGGTTACGTGTTTTATCAAGGACAACATCATGAAGCGGACCGACGGGCTGTTTCACCGTGTTTTTGACGAGATCGCACCCGAATATCCGGGCATCGAAGCAGATCACTGGATCGTCGATATCGGCGCCGCCAAGATGGCTGACACTCCGGAGAATTTTGACGTGATCGTCATGCCAAATCTCTACGGCGACGTTCTTTCGGATGTTGCAGCGCAGATCGCCGGCTCGGTCGGCCTTGCCGGTTCGTCAAATATCGGCGAAAAGGTCGCGATGTTCGAGGCGATCCACGGCTCGGCCCCACGCCGCGCGGGTCAGAATCTAGCAAATCCTTCGGGATTGTTCCTTGGCTCCATCCTAATGCTCGTGCATATCAACCAGCCGGATGTGGCGGAGCTTGCCCATAACGCATGGCTGCGTACGATCGAGGACGGCGTCCACACCTACGACATGTTCAAGGAAGGCATTTCGAAGGAAAAGGTCGGAACAAAAGAGTTTGCTGACGCCGTGGTGAAACGTATCGGCCAAAAGCCTGAGACTCTAAAACCGGTAACCTATGCGGCAAACGTCGTT
>JBDSCV010000200.1:0-5394 GCA_039920905.1 Pyrinomonadaceae bacterium | reverse complement strand
CATGATTCCAAAGCCGGCTGGTTTTACAGCAAAATTGACGGCGGTTATACATGGCTGTTGACGATTGCGATGCGGTTTAGGTGGGCGGTTGTTTTGATCTGTGTGCTTACGGTCGCTTCAATTGTTCCGCTCTATAAATTTGTCGGTATGGCGTTTTTGCCGGACGAGGACGAATCTTTGTTTCAGGTTAATATCCGCGGCCCGCAGGGAACTTCACTGGCGGCGACGCAGTCGATTCTCGACCGTATCGCGCGGGACCTTCGTGACCAACTCCCCGGGCTGAAAAACACGGTTGTGATCGCTGGCGGATTTGGTGGCGGAGGTGGATCGGGCAATGCCGGTACGATCAATGTCAGCCTGCTTCCGCTTGGCCAGAGAAAAGCGTCTCAGGCCGATCTGATAAACCAGACGCGGCAGATTACAAAGAAATATGCTAATAAAGATTACCGTGTCACGGTTTCGGCCTCCTCGTCGATTGCCGGGAAGTATCGGTTTAGGACGCGGCGGTTCGGGCATCGGCTATTACATAGCCGGGCCGGACATGGCGAAGCTCAATGAATACGCCAATCAGGTGCTCGAAAAGTTAAAACAGAACTCGTCATTCCGCGATCCAGATACATCATTCGACACCGGAATGCCGGAAGTGCGCTTCATCATCGACCGCGTAAAGGCTGCCGATCTTGGGGTCCAGGCTGGTGATATTTCGCGGGCGTTAAATAACGCTGCAGCGGGACAGCGTGTTTCGACCTTTAGCGAAGGGACAAATCAATATGACGTGGTGGTTCAGGCGGATGAGCCATTTCGGCGGACGCGAGAAAATCTGCAGTATTTTACGGTCTCATCGTCAAAAGGCGGAACTGTTGGCCTCGACAAGCTTGTAACGCTCCAAGAGGGCCTCAGTCCGTCGTCGATCAGCCGACTCAACCGTTTGCGCGTGATAACGATCTCATCGAGCCTGCCGCCAAACTCATCCGAGGCTGATGCACTCGCAAAGCTCGAAAATTACGTCAAGGCGCTCAACTTGCCGCCCGAATATACGAGTGGCGTTACCGGCCAGTCAAAGGAATTGCAGCGGGCATATCAGTCATTCCTGCTGGCTTTTCTGCTGTCGTTCGTTTTTATGTATCTGATCCTGGCGGCCCAGTTCGAGTCGTTTATTCATCCGATCACGATCCTGCTAACGCTGCCTTTGGCGGTGCCATTTGCGTTGCTTTCGACGGCAATTGCCGGGCAGACGCTTAATATTTTTTCGGCATTGGGAATTTTGCTGCTCTTCGGAATCGTCAAAAAGAACGCCATTTTGCAGATAGATCATACAAACACGCTGCGCTCGAAGGGGATGAACCGATACGACGCAATAATCCAGGCGAATCGCGACCGGCTGCGTCCGATATTGATGACGACGCTCGCGCTGGTCGCGGGCATGATCCCGCTCGTCGTCGGCAGCGGTGCCGGGGCGGCGACAAACCGATCGATCGGTATCCTTGTGGTTGGCGGCCAATCGATGTGTCTTTTGCTGACGCTGGTCGCGGTGCCCGTATTTTATTCGCTTTTTGATAACGCGCAGGAAACAAACATTTGGCGGGCAGTAATCAATGGTTTTAGGAGGCTCTTTAGGTTGCTGAAAAGGTCGAATCCCGAGACTGACGACATAGCATCTGATGGAAAAGAGGTGGCTTAAGTAGATTTTGCTAGTGTTCATTTTTGCGATATTTATTGAACGATTCTCGACACGGTTTTTTCCGTGCGTCGTCCTGACACTTGCCTTGATCGCTTTTGCATCCGGCCAGACGCCATCGCCGTTGCCGACACTGCCGCCTGATGGGCCGCCGCCGTCGCAGCCAAACTTTAACGTTCCGGTTAGGCGGATGCCGAGTGTAAAGCGAATCGGCGTCGAGGCGGATAATCAATTGCCATTGACCCTCGAACAGGCCATCGAAATGGCCCTGAAGAATAACAGCGACATTGATGCGTCGAGAAATGATGCTCGGATCAGCGATCTCAGCCTCAAGGGAGCGCGTGGCGTTTACGATCCGCTGCTTGTATCGGAGAATTACTACGAGAGTTTGACGACGCCCACCGCATCTGCGATCGGAGGTGCGGTAAATGGCGCGGTCACGCAGAAACGGCTTTTTGGATCGGCTGGTGTCAGCGGATTTTCGCCGTATGCGGGCGGTAATTATTCGGCCCTCTTTAATTCGTCGCGGGCGACGACGAGCAACACCAATTCGTTCTTAAACCCGCAGTTTCCAACATCGCTTGCCCTCGCTTACACGCAGCCGCTGTTTAGAAACCGGAGCTTCGACTTCAACCGCCGCACAATCGAGATCGCCAAAAAGAATATCGACATATCGGACGCCCAACTGCGGCTTCAGGCGATAAACGTTGTCAACGGCGTCGAGCAGGCATATTGGGATCTGGCATTTGCCCTGCGAAATCACCAGGTGCAAACTGACACGCTCAGACAGGCCAAAGAACAGCTCAAAAGCAACAAAAGACTGGTTGATAAAGGTGTGCTCGCTCCAATTGAACTGGTCGCCGCAAACGCCCAGATCTCCACCTTCGAGCAAGCCGTATATCTGGCTCAGGAAAGCGTCACGCGGGCCGAGAACATCTTAAAAACGCTCGTTTTGCCTGATCGTACCGCGCCCGAATGGCGTCGGCCGCTGACGCCGGTTACCCCGACCGGGCTTAACGTTCCGCAGATCGGTCTTGAGGTTGCGGTGACCGAGGCGTTAAAAAATCGCCCCGAGATCAGTCAGCTCGCGACCACCGCCGAGATCAACAGCATCGATCAATGTTTTTTCCGCAATCAGACAAAACCGCAGATCGACCTCGTCAGTACATATACCGCTCTCGGTTTGGCCGGGGCCGTGACGCCCAACGGACTGGGTCGCACCACGCAGAATCTGATCGGCGGTTTTGGTACATCGCTGGGTAATCTAGCCGCGCTCGATTATCCCTCCTATCGCCTTGGCGTGAATATCTCATTGCCGTGGGGAAACAGGATCGCAAAGTCAAATCTTGGCCGCTCGCTGGTCGAGGCCGACCGGATTGCAAATAACCGAGCCCAGACCGAACAGG
This sequence comes from Pyrinomonadaceae bacterium, assembly GCA_039920905.1. GTDB lineage: Bacteria > Acidobacteriota > Blastocatellia > Pyrinomonadales > Pyrinomonadaceae > OLB17. The sequence goes on along the minus strand of JBDSCV010000200.1, from coordinate 2,310 downwards.
TCATCGAAGCCGAGGTCAGAAATGCGTTACATTCTCTCCGCTCCGCCGAATCGCGGCTCGCCTCAGCAACCGATGCCCGCGCCGCCGCTGAAGAAGCTTTACGCCAGCGAACAACGGCAATTTCGAGGCGGCACATCGACATTTCTTGTCCTCCAGCGGCAAACCGATCTCGCGACGACCCGCGGCCGCGACCTCCAAGCCGAGACCGACCTCAACAAAGCCATCTCCGAATTCCAGCGATCAATCGGCTCGACGCTCACGGTTAATAATGTGACGGTTTCTAAATGATTGAAATTTGAGGCTTCGCTTCCATTTCTTGCTAACAATACGGCTTAATGCTAAAGTTTGCGATGTCGGTTGTGGGCCTACCACAACACTGGCGGTGCTATGACGCCAGAATTCTTCTTCACCCATGAACACACTTTACTACGGCGACAATCTGAATATTCTCAAACGATACATCGGCACCGAGTCGGTTGATCCTGTATATCTCGACCCGCCGTTCAATTCGAATCGCAACTACAACGTGATTTTCAAAGACGAGAGCGGACTTGAGGCGGATTCGCAGATAATGGCTTTCGAAGACACGTGGCATTGGAAAGGTGCGGCCTCGACCTACGACGATCTCATCTCGCAGTCGACAAGGTTTCCGAAATGCTCCAGGCCTTTCGCTCCGTCATCGGCGAAAACCAGATGATGACCTATCTCGTGATGACGGCCGACCGCCTAAACTTGGATCCGGCGATGGCTACCTCGGGGTTGAAACGCTTAATGTTCTAATTTTTTTGCAAAGGCGATAGAAATTCTATCTATTCATTCGAGATCTAAGGTTGTTATCTGGGGTCGTTCCGGATAACACGCGAAATCTGAGTGTTATCAAGAATGAGTCGGGATAACACACAAATTTGTTGCTTATGCGGAACCATTCCGTTCAACCATAAGTTCGAGGTTGCCATCCGTTTCTTTTCCGTTTTCTTCGGTTCTTAGTGGAAGTGAGATAAAATAAAAAGTTTCAGAAGAAAACCAAATTTTTACATCGAACTTGAGGTCGTCTTTTTTGATTACACCGGAAGAAAGAGAGAGGGGAATTTGTACCAGGTGCGAATAGAAAGGAGAAAAAACGTGAAACTCTACGGCGTAAATAGCCCGAGGGCACATTGTCTGATTTTGTTGACTTTAATTTGTATCAGCTGGCCTGCGGCTCAGGCATTCGCTCAGTGTTGCTGTGGCGGTGTTCACGTTGCCGTGTACGGAAAAAACAAAAAGCCGATCATGCCAGTGGTCACGGCGCTCGTCGGTGCGGGGAATGGAGGCGAGGCGACGATTCCTCGTTTGATCGAACCACAGGTGAACGAGAAAGGGGGCCGAACAATCAGGGTGTCGGCGGATTGTTACGGATTTAGTTTGATGGAGATCACACTCGAGCACAAGAGCGAGCGCATGGTGCTGCGCCTGCGCAATCTGCCGTTTGGCGAGTTGGGAGACATTTATCTCGAACCTCTAGCCTTCCGCCAGGGCACGTCCGAAATCGATTTCAAAGGACAAACGAAGTTGAACTGTAAAAAGAACGCAAAGGACTTCGCCTGCACGATCGAATCCGCCCGATGGCAGAAGATTAGCGATCAACCGGAGGAGGAATTGAAGTTTCCACGCAGTTAGGAGCGGCCCGCGTTGAACGCATGATGCGTTCTGAATAGTTGCAGATGGAGGAATAGTTTATGAGCGAGCCTGAATGGCAGATGAGCATTGAAGATGGGCTGGATGCCCATTTCTTTCAACCTGATGGCAGCAGCCGTCCCGGCACTGACTGGGGCGTTGCATTGCAGCACGGAGACAGCTCTTACCAGGTGTTGGTGCGGGCCTATTTAAGTGAAGACGCTAGCCGTGCGACCCGGAAGGACAGCGATTATCAAGTGCAGGTGGTGCTGGAGTACGTCGATGGTTTGTTAAACCAGGGATGGACTCCAGATGAGCCAGGCGATCTCACCGTCGTGATCCCGACCCGCCCCGGCAGCCATGCTGAGAAACCATGGTGGCGTATCTGGTAAGTGCGGGAACGCGGCGGCGAAAGCGCCCATTGATCGAATACAAATAAACCGATGATTACAAACGAAATTTGATGGATTATCAACAACGATGGGTGTCAATCAGTAGTTCGGTGCTTCTCTATTGCTCCAGGCCTTTCGCTCGTTCACCGGCGAAAACCAGATAAACAGAATTGACGGACGACATGCTTAGTTAAAAGGAGGAATAAATATGAGCACCGGCGAGAAAATCAAGAATCGAATCACTGTTGGCTTATTAATTTTC
>JBDSCV010000199.1:0-4508 GCA_039920905.1 Pyrinomonadaceae bacterium | reverse complement strand
GCAACCGTCGGCGACGCAGAAGTCTCGGTATGGCGGGAACGTCAAAGCAACAGTCTCTCAAAGGGCGAAGGAAATTAGTGGCAGATGCTGATATACAACTCTCGATCGTCATAGCTGCGTGGAATGGCGACGCATTGCTGCGGCAATGTCTGATGTCTTTAGAAGGACAAACCGCCAAAATTGGAAGCGAAGTGATTGTGATCAGTAATTTTTCGATGGTTTCAACGGTGGAATTTGGTATTCCTGTTAAATTTCTTGAGCTTCCAGAGACGGCCACCGTACCCGAGCTTCGGAGCCGCGGGATTGGGCTTTCAAGGGGTAAAATAATCGCCTTGCTTGAAGACCATTGCATTTTGGATTCAAAATGGTGTCAGGAAATCAGGAAGGCGCACGAATCGGCGGACGTCGCCATCGGCGGCCCGGTGGAAAATGCCAGTATCGATCACGCCCTCGATTGGGCGGTTTATCTCTATGATTACGGGAAATATATGCTTCCATCTGAACAAGGCCCGGTGGGAGCCTTGTCAGGCCTCAATGTTTCTTATAAAAGAGCGGCGATGGACGAAATCTCCGATTTCTATCAGGACGGGTTTTTTGAAACCATTGTCAATGATGAGTTGAAAAGACGCGGGTATTTTTTGCGACTCTGGCCTCAGGCAATTGTGTATCATAATAAAAGTTACGAGCTAAAACGGGCAGCCGAACATTCGTTTCATCTCGCACGCTCGTACGCGGCGCGTCGCGTGTTTAAAGTATCGCGTCTCACACATGTGCTCTTTGCGTTATTTTCGTTACTTCTGCCGGTTCTGCTTCCGGCCCGGATCGTTTCGACCACATTCAAAAAGGGCAGGAATATTGCACCCCTGCTGCGCTCGTTTCCATTCATAGTTTTACTAATGTTTATATGGTCATACGGTGAATTTTGCGGTTATCTCTTTGGTGCAGGAAAAAGCGCTGATCAATGGCGTTAGATCAATGAAAATTGGAATAGACGCAACGTGCTTGGGAAATAAACGGGGTTTTGGGCGCTTTACCCGTGAACTTCTGGGGGCTTTGGTTGAGTTAGATCAGACCAACGAGTACCTGTTTTTTATTGATTTGCATAGCGATGAGACGGACTCGATTCCGCAGAGGATCCGAGTTATTGTCGCTAATACAGACGTTGCGGCTATCGAGGCTGCATCGGCCCACGGTAGTCGCTCGGTAAAAGACCTGTGGGCAATGACGCGTCAGGTTCTCGAACATAAAATCGATGTTTTCTTTTTTCCGGCGGTGTACTCTTATTTTCCGATTTTTAATCGAACCAAGATTGTCGTGACACTTCATGACCTAATTGCGGATCATCATCCCGATCTCATTTTCCCGGATACTAGGTCGAAAATATTCTGGAAGCTAAAACAAAACGCTGCGGTTAAGCAGGCTCATTTGATCGCAACCGTTTCGGAATATTCAAAACAACAAATTATCGAATATTTCAATCTGCGACCGTCGCGTCTTCGAATAATTTCTGAGGCCGCTGGTCCGGATTTTAAGGTTTTGAATGCGTACGAAGACATGGACAATGATTTGGTGCGATACGGATTAGAAAAAGGTGAGAAATTTCTTCTTTATGTAGGCGGGATCAGTCCGCACAAAAACCTTAGTGTTTTGATCGATGCTTTTAAATTGATCGTTGATAAACGGAATTCTCGTATCAAGCTTGTTTTGGTCGGTGACTATAAAGACGATCCATTTTTCTCCGCTTACCCTTCATTAAAGAAACAGGTCACCGACCTTGGCCTCGAAGAGAGAGTTATATTTACCGGTTTTGTTCCTGACCATGATCTGGCTTATCTTTACAACGCGGCAACGTTGTTGGTACTTCCGTCGCTTGAAGAAGGCTTCGGATTACCTGCTGTCGAGGCGATGTCATGCGGAACGCCGGTCGCGGCGAGTAACTGCGGATCGTTGCCTGAGATACTTGGGGACGCCGGGCGTTTTTTTGATCCACGTGATCCGCAGGATATATCCACGACAATCCGGCAAATTCTCTCCGACGACGGTTTACAAGCCCGCATGAGAGAAGACGGCCTAAATAGATCGCAGCAATTTTTATGGAAGCGAGCCGCCGAAGACACGCTTGCAATATTTAGTGAACTTGCCACACATAAAATTCCGTGAGAGAAAAACCCTTGAAATTTTGCATGGTTTCGACGTTTTACCCGCCCTACAATTTCGGCGGCGATGGCATGCATATTTACCGCCTTTCCAACGCCCTGGCGCGGCGCGGGCATTCGGTGGATGTTTTTCATTGCGAAGATGCTTTTTTGCTGCTGAACGGAGAACAGCCTTTCGGAGATTTTCCAAATCATCCGCTCGTAACGGTTCACAAGCTGAAAAGTAATAAGGGTCTGCTTTCGCCGTTGCTGACACAGCAAACGGGAGCGCCGGTTTTCAAGCCGCAGTTGAAAAAGGCTTTGGAAGAAAACGCTTATGACGTTATCCACTATCACAACATGTCGCTGATCGGAATCAAGGCGCTGAGTTATGGAAACGCGATCAAACTCTACACGACGCACGAGCATTGGCTGGTTTGCCCGATGCATGTGCTTTGGAAATTTAACCGTGAGGTTTGCACAAAGAAAAGCTGTTTTAGCTGTCAGTTGGTTGGCAAACGCCCGCCTCAACTTTGGCGTCACACCGGATTAATGGGCCGCATGTTGAAACACATCGATTGCTTTCTATCGCCGAGTAGATTTACGCTGCAAAAGCATTTAGACGAGGGCTTAGATATTCCCATCAGGCAGATGCCGCACTTTCTGCCGACGCCGCCGGACGACGAAGGCGATCCAGTTGGGCCGGCCGACATAAAGCCCTACTTTTTGTTTGTCGGACGTTTGGAAGTGGTCAAAGGCGTTCAGAATCTAATACCGGCGTTCAGAAAGGCCCCGCAATATGACCTGCTGATCGCCGGTGAGGGGGCATACGGTCACGAGCTTATGACGCAGGCTCGCGACAGTCCGAATATCAAATTCCTTGGCCCCGTCAGCCAGGAGCACCTGCGCAGCCTATACCGATCAGCCCGCGCCGCGATCGTGCCGTCGATCTGTTACGAGACGTTTGGTATAGTTGTCATCGAGGCGTTTGCGCACCGAACACCCGTCATAGTCAACCACCTCGGAGCTTTGCCCGAGCTGGTCGAGGAAAGTGGCGGTGGTTTTACTTTCAGAAATATCGATGAGCTGACTTATGCGGTCGCGAAACTTGGAGATGATTCCTCCTTGAGAGACGACCTTGGCCAAAATGGTTATGAAGCTTATCTTAAATCTTGGACGACAGACGCCCATCTCGGGCAATATCTGGATTTGATCGAGGAAATTAGACACGAATCGGCGAGTTGAAAAATTCAGGCCCACGCAATCGGCAGGAACTATGGCGAAACACCAGATGAAAAAACAGTGGGACAGTATCGCCGCTGAAAATGCTTTTTATGGCGTGCTCAGCCGTGACGAGTTTGAGAATCCGGAGGAAATCGACCTTTCTAAATTTTGGGAAACGGGTAAAAGGGACGTCGACAAGATACTGGAGATTGTCGCCCTGCCCGATACTCGGACGTTGAATATGCTTGAGATCGGTTGCGGGCTCGGGCGCATGACCCACTGTTTTGCCGATTTATTTGCTAAGGTTTATGCTCTCGATGTTTCGCCGAAAATGTTGAGTAAAGGTAAGGCACGATGGGAATATCTACCAAATGTAAATTGGCTTCTCGGTACCGGCGAAGATTTGAACGTGTTGCCCGATGAACGTGTCGACTGTGTTTTCTCGTTCTGGGTTCTACAGCATATTCCCGACCGCGCGGCCGTGATTGCATACATCCGCGAATCGGAAAGAGTCTTGAAAAGCGGCGGCACAGCCTCCCTGCAGTTCAGAATGGCACCCGGCGCGTTGAGCTTCGTAGCCCTCAAACACAAGATCATCGCCCTCATGCCGACGCCGCTGCACAACGCGCTCAGGACGTTTTGGGACCTGGTTCATGGGTACGATGGCACCCGGGCAAAATTTGCCCGGCAATATGAATCGTGGCGCGGTTGTGTCATGACGCCCGAGATGATCGAGTCGGTCGCATTTCAATCCGGCCTCCAAACTAAGGCCAAAGGCAGTTTCGGCATCCAAAGTTCCGGTACCCAAAGTGCGTATTACGTTTTTCGAAAGTAAAGGGAATTGCCCAATAAGGAATGAATATCCCTATTCTTACATATCACTCGATTGACGAAAGTGGCTCGGTCATCTCCACGGCGCCCGATGTTTTTCGTCAGCAGATGAAGTTTTTGAAGGAAGCCAATTGGAACGTCGTTTCCCTAAGCGAGCTAGCCTGTTTGTTTTTGAACAAAACACCTTTAAAGTCCCAAACGGCGGTGCTTACATTCGACGACGGGTTTCGGAATTTTTATACAACCGCGTTTCCGATTCTTGAAGAATACAATTTTAAGGCGACGGTTTTTCTCGTTACAGATTACTGCGGAAAACAG
>JBDSCV010000198.1:0-15200 GCA_039920905.1 Pyrinomonadaceae bacterium | reverse complement strand
CGTTGAGCGCCGTGAGGTGTCTCTTGAAGGTTTCGATGTCAGCCCGGGCAAATGTGCCGGTCAACGCCGCCGCCGTATTTTGTTCGCTGAGGTTTTGAACCGTGCTTGTTACGAGCGGCATCAGGATGTTCTTGGATTCGTCCCGCGACAATCCGCATTTCGACATCATTTCGACCGCCGCGTCGAATAACGCCACCAGATGCCCACATCCCGTCACCGCCGCCGCATGATACAGAGTTTTAAATTTCGTATCGATAAAAAATGGTTGGCCGCCGAGATCAAGCGCAATCTGCTTCCCGACTTCAACGGCTTCGATCTGCCCCTCAATGCAAAAAAAGGCGTTGCGAAATCTCGATGGGCCAGATTCGGCCTGACTGATCGAGACGAGCGGGTGCAGCGAGCCGGTTTTGTAGTCCACCGCTCGCAGATCATCAAGTATCGACGATGCGTAAGAACCGCTGGTATGAAAAACGACGGGTGATTTGCGAAGTTTCGAGACTAATTCTTTCGCGGCCGGAACGATATTCGCGTCCTGTGTAGTAATAAATACGATGTCTGATGCAACTTCGGAAAGATCCGCTAGCGTCGTCACTGTAGGCCTCGGAAAGAGTTTTTGAGCGATCGGTTCGAGGTCAGAGCCTCCGTGAACGATCAGGTTTTCTATCGCGTAACTATCCGGCGGCAGACTCAATGCTAAAGCTCCGCCGACTCGTCCGATCCCAATAATAGTTACGCTAACCATACCGTTAGAATATAGTTCAAAGCGTGGCTTGTTGAAAATGAGTTAGAAGGAAAGTGAATAAAAAAGGACGCTAAACCTCAGTATTTGCAAAAATCTCGCGCCCCTCAACCTCGCGTTCCCATTCACGTCCATCGTTCGGAAACAGTTCTTCAAGCCTATCGATCTTATCGAGCGTGATCGACGAGACATGTGGTGCCGTCACGAGGCCGTCACCAAACTGTTTGCGCAATTCGGGATCGGTGTGGCGGAGGTGATGCCGCCGAATTGTGTCTTTTTCATCCGCCGTTAGCCCGGCAATTTTCCAAATTACCGATTGCGAATCCTTTCGGCGCAAGCTCCCTTTCGCTCAAAAGACTGCCGTCGTCTCGCGACACACGCGAATCACGACCAGACGCCGTATCTATCAAAATGACCAGCGGCAATTCGCCCGCTTCCTCGGAGCCTTTCAACAGCAGATCGTAAGGCGAATCGCCAAGTGTGCTCGGATTGACGCCAAGGATCTCGGCGATCGCCCGTTTCAACTCGTCGAATAATGAGGTGCCCGAGCCGCGACGCACAAACACAACCGTACCGTGTCGCCGTGACAAACCTTCTGGGCTAGTGCCGACATGCTGATCGGATATCCGTGAACGAAGTTCGGGGCGGGCAACTATCGCCGTCGCCCAACAAAGAGAAGACAACCTATTTTAACAAGTTTTATCACTTATGAGAATAGAAAATCTTAATAAGAATGCGAGGCTCGCATTAATTCTATTTTTTTTAACTTTCACAACTAACCGGTTGTCGTTTGCATCTTATAATCGTTGATTTACGATCTGTTTTGAGGCTACAATTGCGTAGCGGCTACAAAGACCTTGGAGAATGTTTTATGCATAGCGGAATAATACGACGATTTGCGGCGGCTTTGCTCGTCTTGAGCGTGTGGGGCGGAGCTTTGATTTCCCTACCTGCATCCGGTTTTGCTCAAACAAAACCTAAAGATGCTGCAAAGCAAGACAAAAAAAATAAAACAGAACCGAAGTCCACCACACCAACGCCGTCCGGACCGGCTGCTCTCGGCACGAAAGACGATCCGTCCCAGATCGGTAAGCGCAACATAAATAAAGGCACGGACAAATTTTTCGGCTGGCTCGGAGGCTCACAGGAAAAAGAGATGCAGATCGGTCGTCAAATCGCTCTCGAAGTCGAACAGCAATCTAAACTGGTCGAAGACCCGGTTGTCACCGAGTATGTTAACCGCGTGGGCCAGAATATCGTTCTGCATTCCGATGCCAAAATTCCTTTTACTATCAAAGTTATAGACAGTGATGAGGTCAACGCCTTCGCTCTGCCCGGCGGTTTCTTCTTTGTGAATAAAGGATTGATCCTTGCTGCTGATAATGAATCCGAACTTGCTGGCGTTATGGCACACGAGATAGCGCATGTTGCCGCTCGTCACGCTATGGAAAATCAAGGTAAAGGCACATTTATGAATTATGCTGCTCTTGCGGGGATAATCTTTGGCGGTCCGATAGTCAGTTCCGTTTTGCAAAATGGCGGAGGTATTCTTGCCGGACTCGCCTCGGTAAAATTCTCACGCGGGGCTGAGACCGAGGCTGATAACCTTGGTGTTCAGTATCTTTATGCCGCAGGATACGATCCAACGGGAATGTCCACAATGTTTGAAAAACTAGCTTCCCAGAACCGCAAAAAACCGGGTACTATCTCAAAACTGTTTTCGACGCACCCCCAGTCGGTTGACCGGCGTGACACCAGTCTCCAGCTTGTCGGCCGTTTTCCTGAAAAAGAAGAGTATGTGATCAGCACCTCCGAATTTCAACGCGTTAAGAGCCATCTTCTCAAACTTACCAATGCCAAAGCCGGTGTGACGACAGATTTTGATCAAACCGATGACAGTAAGCCGACACTCAAGAAACGTCAGCCCGATTCGACTGATCCGGTCGGGACGGACACTGGTACCGGTTCATCTTCATCGGATGGTCCTCCAAAACTCAAGAAAAAGGATCGACCCGATCCGCTACCGACACCTTCGCCATCCCCTGAAATGTAACCAAAAAATACGAACTCGACATCGAGTTCGTATTTTTTAGGTTAATTATATCTTTATTGTTTAATCGGTGGTGTTTGCAGAACAGGCTTCGGCTGAGGCGTTGCTTGTCTAATTATTGTCGTTAGCGCCTGCGGAATTTGGTTGACCAGAATGTCGCCCTGATTTTCGATGATCTGGTCGATCAGCTCAAATTTCTCTCTGTCAAAATCCTTTGTCATCAACACACCATCCTTATCGATCGTCATCGGATAAATGCCAAAGAGCTGACTCTTAAAATTTTGAAAGAACGAAACATCGTCGGACGGGAGGACATTCATCCGGTCCGGGTTCGGCTGCGGAATTGTCGCACCGATAAGCTCAAGCTGTTCCTTGGATTTTGCGACGTATTCACTGTTTGGATAGTCACTAACGATCTTTTGGAAATAACGCGCCGCCTGATCTGTCTCTTCCTCGACAAGATACGTAACGGCGAGTTTATATAAAACCTCGTCCATAAAACTAAAATTCGGATATTTATCAGTAATTTCTCGATACCGTGATTGCGAACCCTTAAGACCGCCCTTTTTCTGGTCAACCGAGAGCGTGTAGTAATAGTTTGCGATCAAAAGGTTGTGCAGGCCAAGATTGTCCTGAACTTCACGCAACCTCGCCTCGGCCTCACCTTTCAGGATCGAATTAGGGTAATTCTGCAGCAATGCTTTGAGCCGCGTTTCCGCACGCTTTGCACGTGTCGCGTCACGGTCAGGCAGACCGATCTGCCTCATTTCCGCCTCTGCGATCTTGAGAACCACCCGATCGGCAAGCGGATGCGTCGGAAAAAAGGTCAGCCAGTCCTGATATGCAGCGACCGCCTGGATCAACGCGCTTGATGCGCCCTCAAGATAAAATGAATCACCCACCGCGAGTTTCGACATCGGCAGATAAGGCGAATCAGGATAGGTTGTGATGATGGTCTGGAATAATAGACGCCCGACATCATAGTTTCGCTTTCTCACTTCACGAGTGGCAACAACAAAAAGCTCACGGTCACGTCCGACCTGGACGCTTCCGAGCAATTCTTCGTATTCGTCACTGCCGCCGCTGCCAAATATGCCGAGAAACTTTTTCTTTTTCTTTTTCTCACGCGGCTGGCCTACGGTTGACCGAGGATTAGAGCGCGCAGATGCAGTCTCAAGTTGGGCAGTGTCAACACTGACCTGTAATTCATTGACCGCCTGTTCGAGAGAATCGATATCGGTCCGGTCGTATTTTTCGGCCCGGTCGATCTTTCCGCGGAGTGTGTTGACATCGGACTGGTGCCGGCTTACATCTTTTTCAAGCGCTACAAGGCGCCCAAGCGGCGTATTAAGGTTCTTTTCGTCGTCTTTTTTAGTTTTGTCACTCTTATTTTCTTCCTTGAGAACCGAGACCGCGCTGTTCAATGAACGACGCATCCTGTCGAGTTTGTCGCTCATCACACTGAGGCGTTGGGAAACAGAGCCGTCTGAAGGTTTAACTTGGGCAAAACCAAGACTTGAAAATGTCAAAACCAAAACTAAAGATATAAAAACTGCTCTTTTAGGATCAAAAAACATAATTTGCCCGGTGCTTCACACCCATACCGTCCCTTTTTCAATAAGACTTTTCAACGAAGCCGTCGCATCACCGCTGCCAAACACAGCCGAACCGGCTACTATCAACTCTGCACCGGCCTCTGCAATTTCGCGAATATTTGACTCCTCGACGCCGCCGTCGATCTCGATCTGAACCGGCAGAGAGAGCGTCTCGATCATGATTTTCAGCCGACGAAGCTTATCGAGCATCGTCGGAATAAATTTTTGCCCGCCAAAACCGGGATTGACCGACATCAATAAAACAAAATCAGCATACGGCAGTGCTTCGGTCATAGTTTCGATCGGGGTCGCCGGATTTATTGCGATGCCAGCCTTTGCACCCGCATCTCGAATCGCAGTCAACGTCCGATGAAGATGAGCATCCGCCTCCACATGAACCGAAACCATATCGGCGCCGGCATCTACAAACTCAACGGCATATCTGCCAGGTTCGGAGATCATTAGGTGAGTGTCGATGATCAAGTCGGTCGCCTTTCTGATAGATCTCACGACTGGCAAGCCGATCGTAATATTCGGCACAAAATGTCCATCCATCACATCGACATGAAGTATTCTGGCCCCACCAGTTTTAACGGCATTAATCTCCTCGGCAAGCCTTGTAAAATTTGCCGATAAGATCGACGGTGCTATTTCAAACATTCGTTTTAACTTTTTGTTTTGTTGCAAAAGCCACCCTTTTCGTTGCTCTGCATTAAGGCCGGGTTGTCGGCTTTACACGCGGCTCACCGCTCACCGGCTTAGTGGTAGCAGGATTAGGCAGACGGTTGATCGTCGGCGTTTGAGTATTCTTATTAGGCTTGTCGCTCGAATTATTATTTGCTCCGGGATTTTTCTTATTCGAATTTGAATCTGCCGAGTTAGAATTTGAGTTGGTGTCGGTCGCGTCACTATTCACATCCCGGGCAGTATCTGCTTTCTTACGCATTGTATTAGAATTAGCCTTTGGCTTCTTCGGCTTGTCCGAAATCATCTCCTCAATCTTTTCAGTATCATCTTCCTCAGTCGTATTCTTTAGCGTCGTCGGCCTTTCATCGCCCTCGCCCGTACCTTTACTGGTTACAACCAGAATCAATTGCCCTGTTTTTACCGTCTCGCCGGGTTTAGGAAGCTGCTCAATAACAGTGTTGGGGCTTTCGGCACTAAATCGGTCAGCACGCTTCTTGATCTTAAGACCGAGCGAGGCCAGTTCTTTTTCACTCTCAGAAAAATTCTTTCCGGTGATCTCAGGCACCTTGACCTCGCTTCCGTGAAGCGACACATAGACAACGCCGGCCAACCCAAGCAGAAACGCTCCCGCAAGCAGTCCCAAGGCCGCCAATCTGCCTAAAGCCGTGATTCCAGTATTAACGATACTCACTTAATTAAAACACCTCAAAAACGAAAAATAAGTCTAACATCTTTGAAAAAAACAAGGAACTAAGGCGGCTCCGAAAGATGTGCTTATGTGCGACGAAATTCGGCGATAAAAAACCCGTCCATATTATCGTTCTGCGGCCATGTCCTGGCGAATCCGTCATCCGTTAAGAATTTAGCCGGAACGTTTACCGCAACGCTCTGATAATGAATATTTTCTGCCAAAAAGCGTTTGCAAACAGCTTCATTCTCTTCGGTTTCCAAAGAACACGTCGAATAGATCATTGTGCCTCCGGATCTTACCAGCTTTGATGCATTTATTAAGATCGAAAGTTGTTTAGCAGGTAGTTCGCTGAAATCCTCTGGTTTTAAGAAATAGCGAATCTCCGGATTCCGCCTTATCGTTCCTGTGCCGGAACACGGCACATCGACAAGAAGAGAATCAAAAACCTCATCGGCAAACGGCAAGGATTTTTGCGCGTCATACTGAACTACTTGAACAGAGGCGGCACCTTGTCGCCGGCAATTCTCTCGTAGAAACTCAACCCGCGGCCCGTGTAGATCGCCTGCGGCTATGAGTCTTGCATTCGGGGCGCGAGCGGCGATCAATCCGGATTTTCCGCCCGGGGCCGCACATACGTCTAGGAACCGTCCGTCGCGCGGTACTTCAACCGATCGGGCAACCATCTGAGAGCCTTCGTCCTGCAAATATATCTCGCCACCCTCGGCAAGATCAGAGAGTTGGTGCTCGCCTTTTTCTACGATATAACAGCCTGCAATGAGATCGGATGTTCGTGAAGCCGCAATTAGCCGTCGACCCTCATCGCTCAAATCACCGATCACCCGGAACGCTGTTTCTGGAATTTCATTGTTTGCCGCGGCCAGCTTGATCGATCCATTAAGTCCGAAATCGCCGACCCACTTCTCGATCAGCCATCTCGGATGCGAGCTTTCAACCGAAATCCTGTCGAGATCATCGACAAACGACAAATCGACCTGCTCCCGGGACGCTCGGCGTAGTACCGCATTTACAAATCCTTTCGCCGATGTTTTTTTCGCCCTCTGGACAAGGTTAACGCTCTCGTTTATGGCTGAATATTGAGGAATCTTATCAAGGTGGAATAGTTGATAAAGAGCCAGTCTTAATGTAATTCTAATCGCCGTGTCGATCTTCTTTCCCGCCGCAAAAAAGTCGATGATCCGATCCAAATACATTTGACGGCGAAGGGTGCCAAGTGTTAGTTCGTGGCAGAGTGCCCGGTCCACCGGTGACAGATTCGCCTCAAACAACGGCAGCAATACGGACGAAAAAGCCCTCTCGGTTTCTATCCGCAGCAATACATCAAACGACGCCGTGCGTGCCGGTGAGATCTTCATTAAGTAACCTTGTATTGCTGTTTTTTTCGTTTCTCCAACCGCTGAGAATGATCCGGCCCGGTGCCTTTTTGCAGCGTCGCATCAACCGTTATTCGCTCGTCAAAAACAAAACATTCGCCTTCCCAAAGCGTTTCACCGACAGGCGTTTCCTCCAGATACTTAAGGATTCCGCCCTCAAGCTGAAAGACCTCTTCAAAACCCATCTGTTTCATATACGGAGCAAATTTTTCACATCGAATCCCGCCAGTGCAGAACATAGCTATGCGCTTGTGTTTATTTGAGTCGAGATTTTCGGCAGCAAACGCGGGGAGGTCGCTAAATTTTGTAATATCAGGGTTTATCGCGCCTCGAAAAGTGCCGGTTTTGTATTCATAATCATTTCTAGCGTCTAAAAGAAGTGTATCGGGATCAGAAATAAGCCGATTCCAATACTCCGGCTTGATATGCGTACCGTTACCAAGTGAAAAATCGACCGTCTTTTTGAGTGTAACGATCTCCGGTTTTATCTTAATGTCTAACTTTCGGAACGGAGCATTTTTATTAAAAGAGGATTTGAAAACGAGTTTAGTCTGCAGAATCTTCTCAATCTGGGCTACAAATTCAGCTATCTTTGGCCGCTCGCCGCAGACCATGCCGTTATAACCTTCACTCGCGATAATTATCGTCCCCCGCACGTCGAATTCAATTAAGGCGTGTTTCAGACCGGCCTTTATCGCGGTGAGGTTGCCGACCGCAGCAAGATCTTTGAATTCGTAAAACGAAATGATCTCTATATGTTTTGTCTCTTCCATCGCAGATCACATCGCAAAAACAGACCCTTTCTGAGGCTTTGCGCCGTTTAGAAAATCCCTTACGGGCATTCGCCGCTTGCCTTCCGGTTGAATTTCCTCGATCTTCAGAACGCTGCCATCGCCGCATCCGATCACAAAATCGTCGCCGTGGGCCTCGATCATCTCTCCCGGTAAAGATCGTCCATAAATATTTTCTTTCAACGGCACGGCTTTCCATATCGTCAATTTTTGCTGCTGAAAATACGTAAATGACGACGGGAACGGTTGAAATCCGCGAAGTCGATTTGCGATCTGGGTTGCCGACATTTGCCAATCGATCAAGCCGTCTTCCCGTTTCATAATTGGAGCAAAAGTTGCGGCGGCATGATCCTGAGGCTTTGCCGCTATGTCATCTAGCCGCAATAGCGTTTGAGAAAGCAGATCGGCCCCAATTAAAGAAAGCCTCGACATCAATTCAATTGATGTTTCCTCGGAATTGATATTTGTTGTTGACTGCAGTAAAAGCGCCCCAGTGTCGAGTCCGGCGTCCATCTGCATCGTGGTCACACCCGTTTCCGTCTCGCCGTGGACGATTGCCCAGTTTACGGGAGCCGCTCCGCGATACTTCGGTAGAAGCGAGAAATGAACGTTTATCGCACCCTTTTTATTTGCAATTAAGAAGGCCGGTGGCAATATGCGCCCGTAAGCAACCACAACTGCCGCATCGGCGCCGTGTGACTCAAAAGTATTGAGTGCCTCCGGCGTTTTTATTTTTACCGGCTGATGGACGGTCAAGCCGCGTGCTAAGGCAAATTCCTTGACCGGTGAAAATGTTATTTTGTTGCCGCGACCGGACGGTCGGTCGGGCTTCGTATAAACGGCCGCAACATCATGGCCGTCAGTCAAACAGCGCTCCAGAGACGGCACCGCTGCCTGAGGCGTACCCATAAAAACAATCTTCATTTTCGTCCCAGACGTAGTGCGTCGGCCATCACATAAAAGATCCAATTCTCTTCCATCGAGCCGCGTATCAGATGAGCATTTACACCGATCGCAAAGATTGCGACATCCTCGCCGCCGTGCGTCTCATCTTTTAACGGTATCGGTGCTTCTTGCAGATAATCGGGATCTGTTGTATCGACCATCGTCAGGTCGGAGCGGCCATCCTTGTCCGGCTTGAATGTTTTTGGCTCGGCACAACATTTTTTGGGGCCTTCGGGCTGGGCGTTTGATTCACCCTGATAGCCTCGACCGCTTGCATAACCTAATGTCGTGAACGGTTTACCAGTTTTATCGCGTTTGTAATCGATTTCGGGAAGGCCATCGTCACCAACCTCACGGACAAGGCCGAGAATGTTATTCCCGCGCACCGGATAGCCCATTATGGTCAGCGTATGGCTGTGGTCGGCAGTGACGATGACCAATGTTTCGTCGAGATTGATCTTGCCGATGGCGGCACGAACCGCATTTGAAAACTCGACCGTATCCTGTAAGGCTCGATAAGCGTTGCCGTAATGGTGTGCCTGATCTATCCGACCGCCCTCAACCATTAGAAAATAGCCTTTTTTATTCTGTGAAAGCACCTCGATCGCCTTTGTTGTCATTTCCGTCAATGACGGCTCCTTAAGGTTTTTCGTCGTACGGTCGTAGTCAAATTCCATACTGCTGCGGTTGAATAGCCCGAGCAGGTGCTTTGTTATTTTCGGGTTAACGTGCGCGAGTTGGTCCTTGTCAGCGACATACGAGGAATTTGAATAATTTGCAGTCCATTCTTTAGCCAGGTCCCGTCCGTCGAGCCTTTCGCCCTCGAAGCCCGGCCTATCGACGAGTTCCTTAGGCATAAATTTCGCCCGTCCGCCGCCAAGCGCTACTTCGAGGCCGTCGCCATGTTTGAATTCGAGTAACTGTCGGGCGATATCAGGAAACTTCGCTTCATATGCGGCACGACGACGAGCAGCAAGTTCAGGAGCACCGTCTCTATCAGCTTCTTTTGCGAGTCTTACGAAATCGGCATCTGATTCCCAATCGCGGTCGGCCGTATGAGCGTAACAGGCCGCCGGTGTGGCGTGCGTCAAACGCGTCGTGGTTATGACGCCGGTAGATTTCCCCGCGTCTTCGGCCATTTCGAGAAGACTGGTAGTTTCATTGCCAGGAACAGTTTTATGATCGGAACGAACAATGTTTTGATTGACCGACAAGACTCCCTCATCAGTCTTAACACCCGTAATGATCGCGCTCATCGTCGGTGCAGAATCAGACGTCTGCTGATTTGTGCTATAAGTTTTTGAGAGCGCCGAGTATGGAAACTCTTCGAAACTAAGACGGTTCTCTTCACCACTTTCTCCCCGCTGCTGGCCCTCGAATATTCGTGCTGCGGTCAGCGTAGAGACGCCCATTCCATCACCGATAAACAGAATCACATTCTTAGCTTTTCCTTTTCTAGGTTTTTGGTTTTTCGCCTGATCCAGCGCATTCCAGCCATCACGCCTCCAGGTTTCCGCAGATTCCGGCCTCTTTGTCGGAAACGGAGGTCGTATTGTTTGAGCGAAAGTGGACAGGCTAAGAGTAAATAGGATCGATGTCGATAAAATCTTTTTTAAGCTGATTTTGCTTCTCATAAAGATAAAAAAAGCGCTAAATTCACTATCGAACTTAACACTTGACCCGGAAAAAAAGAAATTTGAGGACGGCGGTGAATCAGTAGGCACAATGATAATTTGCCCAGTCATAATTTTTTACCCAGGTATTGCCGCTGCGCTGATATGAATTAAATCCCGCCCCTTCGAATGATTGAACGTATGTAAAGATCTCGCTCGTCCCGTCGCCGTCATAATCAAAAACATCGAGCAGCAGTTCGTGATAGACGCCGTCATCGACATCCTTGATCACACCGCTCATTACACTCGCCTGATCGACGGCGTGGTAGTCGCGGTAGCCGACCGAGTATTTTCCGTTACTGCCTTTTCCGGCAATAAAAAACAGAAGCCCGCGGGTCAATTTATCTATCTCGACCCAATATGAGCCAACAAATTCAACGTTTCCGTCTTCGTCAACATCCAAAGCGGTAAGGTTTTGATAATGCAGTTCTTTTCCCGACAGCTTCTCTTTGAGAAATTCGGCTTTGACGAGTGTGTCCATTTCAACTCTCTCGGCGGCAGTTGGTTTGCGCCTCGTCGAGACAACTGATTTAACACCGGCGTTAGTTGCAAGGCCCATGACAAGTCCTTTGAGCGGCGTTTTATTCGTTTTTGTCACAACCGTCGCCACATTCTTTGAGCATTCGCTTCCGGCGTCTGCTTTACTGACAGTCACTCCGCCTACGATCGCTCCGCCAAAGATAAGAGGGTATGTCGCACCCGCTTTGTAATACTTTTTATTAAAGGCTTTGACCAGATTGGTTTCGTCGCTGCCGTTGACGGGCGGTTCGAGCCTGCCCTTGTTTATGTAAGCGATCGGCTCGAGTAATCTGCCGTCGCTGACGACCGCAAAAATGATTTGGCGCGGCGGCTTGATGACCATTTTTGTCTTTTGAGCGACGGCATTTAGAGCAGTCACAAAAATAGCGAGTATCACAAAACAGACTCGTAAAGTTTTGCTTTTCATAGTTCAATTAAGATGTATTATCTCTAGATCTAAACCTTCTCAGCGATCGATTTTCCCTGCATAAACTGCAGGAGATATTCCCGGCCACCGGCTTTCGAATCGGTTCCGCTCATATTAAAACCGCCAAAAGGATGCACACCGACCAAGGCTCCCGTACATTTTCGATTCAAATAAAGATTTCCAACGTGGAATTCGCGTCTTGCTCGCTCCAATCTCTCAGGCGAGGCGGAATATAGAGCGCCCGTCAGGCCAAATTCCGTATCGTTGGCGATCTCGAGCGCATGATCGAAATCACGTGCCTTGATAACCGCGAGGATGGGAGCAAAGATCTCCTCCTGCTCGATAGTCGCACCCGGGGCAACATTATCGATGATCGTCGGCTGGATAAAAAAGCCGGTCGTATCATCACCCCTGCCGCCGGTTAGAATCACTCCGCCTTCGTCAACGCCCTTTTTTATATATCCGAGCGTCGAGTCGAACGAGCGTTGGTTGATAACGGCGGCAACATTAGTATCACCCTCGGTCGGGAGGCCGATCCTGAGATTATTGGTCAAACCTACGATCTTTTCCATTAACTCGTCGTGGATCTTTTCATCGACGATTAGCCGCGAGCATGCCGAACATTTCTGACCTTGATATCCAAAAGCCGCAGCTACCACACCGGTCGCTACCGCATCGAGGTCCGCTGCGTCATCCGCGACGACAATCGCATCCTTACCGCCCATTTCTGCGACGACACGCTTGATCCAGATCTGGCCCGTACGCGTTTTGGCCGCCTCTTCGTTGATATGCAAACCTACGCCTTTTGAGCCGGTAAAAGAGATAAATCTCGTTTTCGGATGCGTCACCATGGCTTCACCGGTTTTGGCGCTGCCGCTGATAAAATTAACAACCCCCGCCGGCAGTCCAGACTCCTCAACGATCTCCATAAACTTTGCGGCAATTGTCGGCGAGTCCGAAGATGGTTTTAGAACGACAGTATTTCCAGCTACAACCGCCGCCATTGTCATTCCGGCCATGATCGCAAGCGGAAAATTCCACGGCGGAATCACTGCACCGACACCGAGCGGAATATATTCAAACCGGTTTTTCTCACCCGGATAAGGCGTGACAGGCTGTTCGCCCGCCCATTTGAGCATTTCGCGGCCGTAAATTTCGCAAAAATCAATTGCCTCCGCGGTATCACCATCGGCCTCGGCCCAAGTCTTTGAAACTTCAAAAACCATCCACGCCGAAAGCTCATGCTTACGCTGGCGCATAATGTCGGCGATCTTAAAAAGATAATCGGACCGAGTCGCCGCATCCACATTTCGCCACGTTTTGAACGCAGTTGTCGCAGCGGTTATCGCCTTTTCGACCAGATCGGTATTTGAATCACCTTCCGAGAAAACGCCGACAATCTCAGATGTTTGCGCCGGATTGATACTGTTGAATTTTGAATCGAAAGTGATCTTTTCACCACCGATCACAATTGGATATTCGCGGCCAAGCTCACTCCTAACTTTCTCTATCGCCAAACGCATCAATTCCGCGTTTTCCGGCGTCGAGTAATCTGTAAAAGGTTCATTTCTAAATTCGTCCAATGTTTGTTGTGTTTGCATGATGCATCAATATCAAATCTAAACTAAGCCGCCTGGAGAACAACGTTTTTTCGCTCGGGCAACGGCTTTCCGTCAGAAAGAAAAATCTCGATTACCTCATCTACAGCTTCACTGAGTTCCTTGAAAACCTCGACCGGGTCGGCACGTCTGGGGTCGGACACGCTCCAAGTGGTCACAATGTTAACCGATTTTTTGTCTAACTCAAACTATTCGTCAAAAAGATAAAAGACTAACAAAACTCTATTTACCGATTCTTATTTCGACGGATCTCACGCTGCTCCCATTCGTCCAGAATTTCCGGAAAAACCGGCGGCCCGTCGTTTTGCCACGCCACCACAAATCGGGCCTGCTGGGTGTCGCTGGCGTGCTTTACATAACTTAGAATTAGCACCCAGCCCTCACTAAGATATTTATTGAGTTCGCCGCTCGAACCGAGTTCCGCCGTCAATTTTGTCTCTTGAATATTCACCTCTAATTCCACTTCCCTGTTTTTTGTAACGTTTTGATCTTTCGTTTTGCGAGCTGCCGTTTGAGCGGCGTCATTCGGTCGAGAAAAACTATCCCGTCGCAATGATCGGTTTCGTGCAAAATGCATCGTGCAGCAAGATTCTCGACATCAAGTTCAAATTCTTCACCCTTTAGATTCCGGGCTTTGGCGATCACCCTCATCTCGCGTTTCACCACCTGATAAAGGCCGGGAAACGAGAGGCAGCCTTCGTCGCCCGTCTGTTCACCTTCAATGTAAATTATCTCCGGGTTAATCAGCACATGCCGCTGGCGTTCATCACCATCGACCGAAACATCCATAACAAAAAGCCGCTTCGACAGGCCGACTTGCGGAGCCGCGAGACCAACACCACCGGCCTTTTCCATAGTGTCAAACATATCGGCAACAAGCGTTTCAAGATCACCGTTAAACTCATGGTCATCGAACGGCTTTCCGACACTTAATAAGACCGGATCTGGAAAATGAACGATTTCTAACAACGACATATTTGAAACTGGGGTGTTATTCGACCACGATCTTATCTTTCTCCTGTTTGGCCCAATCACACAAGGCCTTTGCTTCGCTTTCGCTCAAAACCGCCGGGCGATGGATCCATAGATAAGATGGCAACGGCATTTCCTTTGATTCGACTTGTTCACATATCTCTTCAAGCTTCTTTGCCTTTTTTTTCACCGGATATGTGTTGAATACACTGAAATTTAGTTTACGCCGGCCGTCGTCAATATGATTTTTCATAAACCATCCGACTGGCTGGACGTATGTGTACCACGGAAAGATCGTCGTGTTAGTATGACAGTCATTACATGAACGGACCATGATCTGCGAAGCATCGGGCGAAACAGAAACGGCGGATTCAAGCGTTTCACCTTGGACAACCGGCGGGTTGGTCTTATCTATGCCGAAAAATTGAATTACCACCAATCCGGCGAGAATGGCAACGCAGAATACCTTTACAATTTTTTTCATACGCCCTTTTCGTGAGGCAGTATTTGAATGCGTTCACCGCTCGGTTAGATATTCTTACGCTGGCAAAATCGTGATACAACAGTTTACATAAATCTGAGACCGTTAGAAAGATTTAATTGACTATTTGCCCTTGATCCGGCGTTCTGATTCGGGTTACACAAATACTTGCGGGTTTCGCGGTAATTGGTTATCGTGACTAATATGCTGAGGCCGACCGTCATTGCAATTCCATTTTTTGCGTTAATGATCGCGAGCGAAGCCCTTTGGGCGCATTTCAAGCACTCGGACGAATATAATGACAACAAAGACACCTGGATAAATATTTTCCTCGGTTTTATGAGCGTTGTATGGGGAGCCGCATTTGGCTTTTTTACGGGTTTCGTATTTATTTGGTGCTATGAGACCGCTCCGTTCAAGTTTCCGGTCGAGGCTTGGTGGACGTGGGTTGCGCTGTTTTTTGTTGACGATCTCGTCTATTACATTTTTCACCGCGTCAGCCACGAGTCACGTTTGTTTTGGAATTTTCACGTCGTTCATCATTCAAGCGAACACTACAATCTGAGCGTCGCGGTGAGACAAAGCTGGTTTAGCGGCATTTTACACTGGATCTTTTATGC
>JBDSCV010000197.1:0-13169 GCA_039920905.1 Pyrinomonadaceae bacterium | reverse complement strand
TGACGTCGGATACCAAGCGTTTGATGCAAATAACATCTAAAAAGATTGAATCAATCATAAAAAACTTGTGACAATTGTCGTAACGCTAAATCCGAGCATGATCAAAACCACGTACCAGCCCGCGATCTGCATCCAAAGCGGATGCGTATAGTCACCCATAAGCCGTTTGTTTCGTGACGCCAAAAGAATAAGTGAGAGGCCGACCGGCAGTATAAAGCCGTTGATCGTGCCTGCCCAGACGAGTAACTTTACAGGCTGGCCGACAGCGAGAAAAATGACCGTTGAGACCAGCATAAAACCGATCACAAGGTAATTGTAATTGTTTTCGAGCTTTGCATGAAGCGTTTTTAAGAAAGAGACGGATGTAAATGCGGCCCCTACGACCGATGTTATTGCTGCTGCCCACATCACAACGCCAAATAGGCGGAGACCCACGTTTCCGGCGGCATTTTGAAAAACCGATGCCGGCGGGTTTTTATCATCGATCAAAAAGCCCATCGTTACCACACCCAACGCGGCTAGAAATAGACAAAAGCGAATGACCGACGTCAGCAGGATACCGGTGAACGCACTGCGATTTACCTGCGACAAATTTTCCTGACCCGTGATTCCGGCGTCGATCAGGCGATGAGCACCGGCGAATGTGATGTAACCGCCGACGGTTCCCCCGACAAGCGTGACGATGGCCCGCGGATCGATCTGCAGCGGCCAGACGGTTCTATACGCCGCCTCGGCAAGCGGCGGGTGCGAAGCATAGACAACATAAACAATGAGGCCGAGCATTACGACGCCGAGGATCTTTACAAAGAAATCCATCGCACGGCCCGCTTCTTTGAACAGAAACAGCGCGACAGCGGCAGCGGCGCTGAAAATCGCGCCGTATTCGACGGGAATATCGAGAACGGCATTGAGACCGAGTCCGCAGCCAGCGATGTTGCCGATATTAAACACCAGGCCGCCAGCGGCAACTAACACGGCGAGCACATAGCCGCTTCCGCGAATGGTTTCATTGGCAGCGTCCTGCCCGCGTTTTCCGGTGACGGTCAGGACACGCCAGATATTAAGCTGTGCAAAAATGTCGAGAACGACCGAGAGTAGAATCACGAAACCAAAACTCGCAAGTAATTGCTTTGTGAAAACAGTCGTCTGCGTCAGAAAACCCGGCCCGACCGCCGATGTCGCCATTAAAAACGCGGCACCAAAGATGATAGAGGTCAGGGATGATTTTTTCGCTTCTTCAGCCATTTATAGCTCGTATTTCGATCCCATTTTCGATTAGTTTCCGACGGATCGACTTCGCGAAATCGACTGCGTTTTCGCCGTCACCGTGGATGCAGATCGTATCGGCATCTATCTTAATCGTTTTTCCGCCGGTCGACGTAACCGTCCGATTCTTTACCATCTGTAAAACCTGAGTAACGGCTGTGTCGGTGTCGTGGATTAAAGCGTTTGGCTCGCTTCGTGGTGTGAGGCTGCCGTCCGGGGAATAAGTGCGGTCGGCAAACACTTCGCTCGCTGAGCGGAGACCGCACTTTTGCGCCTTCGTTATCAAAACACTTCCCGAAAGGCCGAATAAAATAAGATGTTCATCCACCGCTTTGACGGCTGTTGTGATCGCGTTTGCAAGCTGCGGGTCACGGGCCGCCTGATTGTAAAGTGCGCCGTGCGGTTTTACGTGACGGAGCTTGCCGCCCGTTTCATTGCAAATATCACGGAGGGCGAATATCTGTTCGAGCACGATGTCATAAACCTGATTTGACGGCATGTTCATTGTGTTTCGCCCAAATCGGTCGCGGTCAGGAAAGCTCGGATGAGCGCCGATAGCAACGCCTTTTTCTATGGCTGTCTCGACTGTTGTTCGCATCGTAGCGGCGTCACCGGCGTGGAAGCCGCACGCCACATTAACCGATGAAACATAATCCATCAGCTCTGCGTCATTGCCGCAGCCTTCGCCCATGTCGCAATTGAGATCAACTGAAAGCATAAAAAACAGAGAAGATTTTAACGCAAAGACGCGATGTCTCTAAGACGCAAAGGAAGGAAATTAAATTTTTGCTCAGAATCACCCTCACTTCTTCCTTGCGTCTTTGCGCTAAAAATTCGTTCTTAGTTTTACCGCAACCTTCAAAAAATTCAACTCTCGTTCGAATTCGAGCGCCAGGTTTTCTGCATCATTGATCGATACGAGATGAAAAGCGACCTTGTCGTTTGCCCCCAATTGAGCGAGCAGCGGCAGATCGTGGGTTATAACCTGAGCTATACGCGGGTAGCCGCCCGCCGTTTGATGATCGGCCATCAGAACGATCAATTGGCCGTCTGGAAGCATCTGGACGGTGCCGAAACTCACCGCCGATGAGACGAGTTCCTCAGGTTTTGAAAGTGTGAGAGGTTCACCCTTGAGACGAAATCCCATGCGATCCGAGCTGTTTGAGATAGTGAAATCCTGACCAAAAAGAAGCTCGTGTCCCGCGTCACTCAAAAGATCAAACTCGCCGCCCGGTAAAACCCGTACTGAGGGGAATTGGCTGTAATGCGGAATTAAATTGTTTGAAATCCGCAAATTTGGTTGCGACTTCGGCCTTTTTATTTTTTTGTTAAATGCTATTAGGTCGTCCGCAGCAAGATTTCGGCCTTCGATACCGCCCGTCTTCGCCGCGAGATTTGTGCTTGAACTGCCCAGCCAGTCGTTGACTTTAAGGCCGCCTTTTATTGTCAGATAGGCACGATTGCCGGAGGTCTTTCGGGTAAATTGCAAAACGCTGTCTTTTTTTGCAAAGAATGGCCGCCAGTTTTCTATAGGCTGGCCGTCTAGTGTCGAAGCGAAGTCACCGCCGCCGATCGCCGCAATTGCATTTGACTCAAAAACGATCTTGGGAGCAGGGAAGTGCATTTCGAGAACGGCCTCATTCTCGTCGTTGCCCAGCAAAATGTTGATCAAACGTGCAGCGGTCATATCCATCACGCCGCCCGGATTTATACCAAATCGTCGATAAAACTGCCGACCCAAATCCTGGACGGTCGTCAATATTCCGGCTTTTTGGAATCGAATACTCATTTGACGGCGACAAACCGAACCTCATCTCCGGGATCTAGATAACTAGGCGATTCCGCGTTTGGTCTAAACATTTCTATGTCTGTGCGGCCGATGATCTGCCAGCCGCCCGGTGATTGAAGTGAGTAGACGCCGGTTTGTTTTCCGGCGATGCCGACACTCCCTTTAGGAACGTGCAGACGCGGCGACTCTTTTCGCGGAGTTGCGATTCTTTCGTCCACCTCGCCCATATACGAAAAGCCGGGCAGGAAACCGAGCATGAAAACGCGATAAATTGATGCGGTAAAGATTTCGATCACCTCTTCCGGCGGCAGTCCGCTCGTCTCGGCTATGTAGTCGAGATCGAGAGCAGACTCCATATCAAAATGGACTGGAATCTCGATCCGTCTGGGGGAGGGTTCACTCAAGAGGTCGAGGTTACTTAGGGCCGCAAGAGCGAGGTCCTGGACAGCCTCAAACGCGGTTGAGAAATCAGGAAAGGCACGTCGAACTTTTACCAGATCATAGAAAATGGTTGCTGAAGCGTATGCCGGGACCGATTCGACAAAGCCGGGAAAGGGATCGTTCTCAAAGAATGTGGACAAGGCGAGGGCCTTTTTATTGAGTGAGATTGAGACCGCTTTTCCAAACTCGACCGTCAACGCCGAGTCGCCGAGAGAAAAGATTCTGATCTTGCCGTCGCTCATGGGCTATCTGCTGCGTTGTTTTGGGTCGAGATATTCGCGGAGGCCGTCGCCGATAAAGTTAAACGCCAAAACGGTCAAGGCGATCGCGATGCCGGGAAATAAAAGGACATGCGGCGAACTGCTGAAAAACTGGCGTGCCTCTTCGATCATCGTCCCCCAACTAGGTGACGGCGGCGGGATTCCCAGCCCTAAAAAGGACAGAGACGCCTCTGAGAGAACGGCACCCGCCATGCCGAGCGATGCCTGCACGATCAGCGGCTGCACCGCGTTTGGCAGAATGTGAGTAAATAATATTCGCAAATTACTCGCTCCCAAAGCTCTCGCCGCGAGAACATAATCGTATTCGCGCACCTTGAGAACCTGTCCCCGCATGACGCGAGCGTAGCCGACCCAGCCGATAACGCACAAGGCGGCGATAAGCTTGCCCTGACCTGCGCCGAGAAATGCGACCAACGCGATCGCGAGCAAGAGACCGGGGAACGCCAGAAACACATTAAATACATAGCCGGAGAGAAACTTGTCCACCAAACCGCCATAAAATCCGGCAATCGCCCCGATGAACGTTCCAAAAACTGCCGAAACGGCGACTACGGTGATCCCGACTTCAAGCGATATTCGCGCTCCGAAAACCACTCGTGAAAATACATCGCGGCCCAGTCCGTCGGTGCCAAACCAATGCTCGCCCGATGGTGAGGCGTAGCGCAACGCCAGATTTTGCAGCGTCACATCGTGTGTGGCGACAAACGGCGCAAAGATCGCGGCCAATATAAAAAGGCCGGCAATCGCGAATCCGATGTAGGCTAAACGGCTCATTTATGAAAGGCGAATTCTAGGATCAAGTTTCCGATAAACAAAATCTGTCAGTGCATTTGCCAAAATATATGTAACGCTTATCACAAGGACGCAGCCCTGGACGAGGCGGTAATCGCGTTTGCCGATGCCGTCCTCCAACAGCAATAGCCCGAGGCCCTGCCAGTTAAAGATCTTTTCTGTGATGATCGCTCCGGCCAATAGTACGCCAAGTTGAAGGCCGAGGATCGTCACAACCGGTATAAGCCCATTTTTCAAAACGTGTTTGAATAGAACTTTGCGTTCGCTGACGCCCTTTGCTCTGGCGGTCCGAACGTAGTCCTCGCCGAGTTCCTCGATCACGCTGGACCGTATCATACGCGTCAGGATCGCCGATAATGCTGCGCCCAGCGTGACTGCGGGCAAAACGATATCCTCTGGATATAAGCTTCCGGTCGGCGAAAACCAGCCCAATTTAACGGCAAAAATATAAACCAGAAAGGGTCCCACAACGAATGTCGGCAATGATATACCCAAGAGCGCAAAAAACGAGGCAGCGTTGTCGGTGAGCGAATTCTTTCGGGAACCTGCCAATACACCGAGCGGCAGTGCAATTCCGATGGCGACCAGCATCGAGGCAAGCGCAAGTTTGATAGTTGCGGGATAGCGTTCAAAGATCATGTCGCGGACCGGCCGATCGGTTCTAAACGAGTTGCCCAGATCACCCTGCAACAGTCCCAGCCAGTATTCCGCATATCGATTGTCGCCGCCGTTCCAGATGAATCCATTCTCACTGCTGTATGAAAAGAAAAATGCGGGGCGGTCGAGGCCGTGTTTATTGCGGAAATTTTCGATCTGCTCCTGAGTCGCCGTTTCACCAAGAATAACGGTCGCCGGATCACCGGGGACGATTTCAATCAGCAATGTGACAAGTGACACGACCGTCCAGATGACGAGGAGCATCAAGGCAAACTGACGGACAAAATTCAGAAGTTTATATTTCATCCAAGATGGCGGCGGGCGTTTGAATTTTATAATTAAACAGCTAGGAAAACAAACTTTCAGCTCTTGGATCCCGAATGCAAAGCGGCAATACCGCCGGTGAGATTTCTGAACTTTACCGCATCAAAACCGGTCGTCTCCATCATGGAAGCAAGCGTTTTCTGGTTCGGAAATTTTGCCACGGAGTCAGGTAGGTATTCATAAGCCCCGCGCGAACCGCTGACCGCACCGCCGATGCGAGGCAGAATATGGGAAAAATAAAAATTAAATAACCGGCCAAAACCGGGAAAGACCGGAGCCGAAAATTCTAATATCGCTAGGCGGCCACCGGGTTTTAATATGCGATGAAGCTCTTTAAGACCATTAGTTACATTTGCCAGATTTCGCAGTCCGAATGCGATCGTTACTGCATTAAACTGGCCATCACCGAACGGAAGACTCATCGCATCGCCCTCGACATAAGGTATTTTGCGAGTCTCGTCTAGTGATTTGGTTCGCGCAAATTCGAGCATCGGGCGGCAAAAATCGGTGCCGATTATTTGTGCCTTTGCTGTTTTGTTTAATTCGAGCGAGAGATCGCCCGTCCCACAGGCTACGTCCAGTATTGTGGCGTCGGAATTGTTTAGGAGGCCGCGTAATTCGTCTGCGACGATCCTCCGCCAACGCTTGTCGATATTGAGCGAGAGAAAGTGATTCAGCAAGTCATAGCGGACCGCGATGCCCGAAAACATCTCTTTGACGGCCGTCGCATGTGCAGCCTCTTTTGCCTCTCGTTCGTTTTGCACGGATCAGTTGGTATACGCTGGAGTATGAACGAACGTGGCCGCAACGGGAAGCTTTAGGAATTTGCCGGCATATGACCTTACGTCGTCAAGCGTAACGGCATTGACGACTTTGTAGGCCTCCGGGCGCAAATTGTAAGTATCGCTATCCAGCCAAACAGACTGAACGTCTTTGGCGGACCACTCGGCCTCAAGGGTGCGTTTTGCCGCCTGAAACTCGGTATCCGTTATCGGCTCATGTAGGGATCTTAAGATTATCGCGTCAACCTCCGCGCGATCGGCCCCGTTCCCTTCGCCGCCAAAGCCTACAATGACCATGCCCGGAAGCGTATGGGTCTCATTTCGAACGAATATATCGCCCGCAGGTACACGCGATTTGAGCCGGGTTTCAATAATATTTGTGAATAAATGCGAGGCATATAGATCTTTATCGTTGCGTGCAACGCCGCGAATCGCGTATCTAACGGCGTAGGAATCTGCCCTCGGCGATGCGATCGTCAATACAGTCGCGATCGGAGAGTCCGGCTGGCGAAAGGTCGAAGGCACTTTTTTATCTGCCTTTAGCCAGCCGCCAAAATAACGCCGTATCGCCTTAAATCCCAATGTTCGGTCAAAATTGCCTGAGATGGTTATGGTTGCATTGTCCGCCGTCAAAAAACGTCCTTTAGCATCGATCAGATCGGCAAAGTCAATTTTTTTGATCGAATCAGTCGTCCCATATTGCGAACGTCCGTATGGAAATGTGCCGAAGAGACGCTTTGCCACGGCTCGATCTGCCACGTATGAAGGGTCGGCTTCGAGTGCCGCAACCTTTGTTATCAGAGCGTTGCGTAGATTGACGGTCGTGTCTTTATCGATTGATGGATTTGCAACGGCTGCCGATAGAGTTTCAAGCATTGTCAAAAAGTTTTCGGGCTTCGACGACGCATTGACCTGGATATAATCGTAATTCGTGACGACCTCAAGCCCGCCGCCAAGATCCTCGGCAAAGAATTCGCGGGACGCCTGGTTTGGGAAAATATTGTCCGCAAGCAGCTGCATTACTCCCTCGCGGCCTTGCGGATCAAACGCGGCACCGGCGTGAATGCGAATCTTTATCGTGACTTTGTCGGCCTTGGCATCGCTCCACATCAGGACTTTGAGGCCGTTTAGCAGTTTCTCCTGTTTTGGAGCCTGAAGCGTCTGCGAAAAGATCGCCGGGGCGACGAGAGCTATGAAAACCGCAACGGCCAGCGAGATTAAGACAATGTTTTGGAATAATTTCTTATTTTTCATCGTATCAGTAGGTTAGTTGCCGGATCGCTGCGTAATGTTGTCGAATTAGTTAAATGGATAAAAATTGCGATCGTTTCACAAATGAAAATATTAGATTGCAACAGGCAACACGTCAAACAGATGCAACATCTTAAAAAATGCGTGGAAAGTTCCGGGTGGCTCGCGGGAAATCGGATGAAATTCACTTAACTTCTGAAATAAACGCGGTATAATGTTTTTATTATTATGCCGCACGTGTTTTAGGCGTAAATACGAGAGAGGCTGAGATGTCAAAAATAGTAAAATTTTGCAATTCGTGTGACGAGGGTTTTGCCGAAAAATTTGGTTTTTGTCCTATTTGCGGACAAACGCTCGAAACATTTGAAATGAATTCACTGGCTGCCGACCTTCCGGCTCCACCGGTCCCGGAGTTTCTCGCATCGGCTCCGGTTGTTGCAGAAGCGGCGCCGGTTATTAACGACGTTGAGATTGCCGCGGAGCCTGTCACGGCCCACCCTCCTGTTGAAGAACCGGCCATCGAAGAGCCTGTCAAAGCTCCGGCGCCTAAAGTGGCCTCGACTACTGCGTTTGTGCAAACGAAGCCTGTTGACGTAGACCGCACACCAGTTTCCCCTGGACCGAAACGAAATGGCTACGTCAGAGACGATGCGTTTTACGTTACGGTGATCGAGGAAAAGAATGCCGGACAGCGCAATCTACTTCTTGTCGGAGCTTTTGGTTTTGTATTTTTTGCTCTTATGACGGGCCTTGTCTATAATATTTTTAGCAAAGACCTTGAGGTTGGTTCGATCAATGACGACATCTTTAATGCTGTGATCGTGGACAATGTTCCGATGACCATTGAGGAAGAGAAGCAGCAAAAAAAAGAGAAAAATGCTGGTGGCGGTGGTGGCGGAGGTCGTAACGAACAAGAGGAAACCACACAGGGCGATCTGGCAGATCAATCTAAGAATCCAACACGCCCCCCCGACGCAAAGGTTTTTAGAAGCGATAATTTTGAATTGAAAATGCCTGTCCCTCAGACGGAAGGCACTAAAACATTTGAAAAGAAATTTGACCGTTGGGGTGATCCAAATGGCCGTTTCGCCAGCTTTTCTAACGGCACGGGTACGGGCGGCGGACAAGGCAGCGGAACGGGAACTGGACAAGGCAGCGGACGCGGGACAGGAGCCGGTTCAGGAAATGGCTCAGGGTATGGCAGCGGCCTGGGTAATGGCAATGGTAACGGAACGAGCGATGGCGATAACGACAGTGGTGGGACTCCGCCCCCTGCTCTCCGAGGCGTGACTCAGGGAATCAAGATCGTCTCAAAACCGCGTCCGGGCTACACCGATGCGGCGAGAACAAACAATATTCAGGGCACGGTTATCCTTCGTGTTGTGTTTCTTTCTTCGGGACAGATCGGCAGCATTTCACCTATAAAAGGTTTGCCGAACGGTTTGACCGAGCAGGCAATAGCCGCCGCTCGCCGTATCTCATTTGAGCCGGCAAAGAATAACGGCATCGCCCAGTCAGTGACAAAACAGATCGAATATTCATTCTCGATCTATTAAATTTAGCGTCAGATCAAATTAAAAAGGAGGCTGTCTGAAAAGGTGGCCTCTTTCAATTGCCTCCAGCATCTTTGTCTAAATAAAAACAACCGACTGCGACGACGGGATCTCAAAACGCCGTCGGCAGCGCATATTCTTGCACATCAGCATATCGTCAACGCGAACCATATAGTCACGCGACGTCTGGTATTGGACACGTTCGTGCTCGTTCAGATTTCGAGGCGCCTGTTTTTTCTTTCTTCGCGTCATCCAGCGAACGTCGTAATCAGAGCGCTCGCGGCAATGCGGGCAGGACATGTTCGCTGTTTTGATTTCCTGTTTTTCGTCAAAAATATCGCGTTCGTTCATACAAGTATTGTATCGGATTGCGGCATTTGGGGAAACAAGAGTATGCGGAAGCCCGCGCCCGAGCAGGGCGTGACATTCAAGTTCGCGTTACGCGCTTGCTAACGCGCGGGCTTATGCACTATTTCTCAGATAAACCGCGCAGGTAGGCAAAACTGAAAATACCGGTATCGTGGCCGTCGGAGAAATGAAAATTAAGGGCGTAGCGTCCTACGATCGAGATTTGATCAAATGTCAGGTCGTCCGGGACGCTTTCATTTCGTAATATTTTCTCCCCCGTCCATTCGTTGACACAGGTCGCGCATGGGCAGGAACGGCGGAGCTGCGCGGCGCCATATTCTGTCTCGGCATCGTCGGACCATTTTATAGAGACCTGACGGTTGGATTCTTCGATTATTTGTGTCGGTTGGAGCATGAGTTAGAATCCAGAAGCCAGAAGTCAGAAGTTAGAAGTCAGAAGTCAGAAGTAAACGAACCGTGAAACAAGGTTCAACTATTTAGGATTTTTTCAATCTCTTTCGGGTTTATTCCGTAATGTGTCGCGTGATATATCGACTTACCGTCTTTTATCACAAATGCCTGCGGCGACTGGTGGCGGTGGCCGGTATGTTGGGCCACCGAATGTGAGAGATCGCGGTGTTCCTGTATCACGAGTACGTTGATCTCTCCGTCGATCTCACCCAACTGGTATATAATATCGGCACTTATGCCGCAGGTATCGCTGTGTTTTAGCAGGGCGACGCTCCGCTGAAACGATGTCTCAAATAGGGAATCAAGCTGCTCTTCGGAAATGATGTGGGTAAATTTTGCCGGCATTACACAATTCTCCCGGCGTATACATCAAGCGGGGGCGGATCGAAACGCAGACCATCTGTCTTGGGAAAAACTTTCCGGTACGCGACAATATTTGCCGCGATGATTATGGGAATTACAAGATATATTCCGACACAGAGTGCCAGATAGCCGCAAATGACGAGTACAAAATTTACGCCGATCAGACCTGCGACACCACCCAAATTCTTAAAAACGGCACGGGCACTCGTCGTCATCGCCTTAACCGCACCAAGATTACGGTCAACGATCAACGCAAATGAAAATATCAGCAGCGTGTGAACACACACCATGACCACGATTAGGATAAAATCTATGGCAAATGCGCCGACCAGAAGCCCCATAAGCTCGCCCTGACTCAATTTGCTGCCCATCACGCCCGCCAGAATAACCGGCACATATATCACAGAGTAAACGACCAGCATCGGGACCACGATGATAAGCATGACGATCAAACCGGGCAGAAACCACTGCATTCCTTTCCATAGGTCGTCAAATTTTACCGGATGGCCGTCGATCTTTCGCAGATAACAATAATAAGTTCCGCAGGTCATCGCCCCCGACGCGATGAGCATCGAAACGCCGCCGATCAGGCCGCCGACGATCCAGATGGCAAACAGCAGCCAATAGTCGCTCTTGATAAGCTCAAAGCCCTCTTTCGCACACTCGATGGGTTTAATAACGCCTGTTCTGATCTCGATTTCCTGCATTATGCCTCGTCGTAAATATTGTTTAAGTAATCCGTAACCATCCGGTCGCTCGAAAATTGCGGCGTCAGCGTGGCGATCGAATTTTTCATCCGGCGTATCCAACCGGACGGCAAACCGCTCTCATCCGTCGAATAGTAAGCTGGAATTAGTTCATTTTCCAGTTTTGAATAAACAGCCTCGGCATCGGCGGCGTCCATCGCGTCATCCGGGCCGTCCGAGAGATCGCCTATCGCAAACCCGTTTTCTCCGTTGTAACCCTCGATCCACCAACCGTCAAGGATCGAGAAATTGAGTGCCCCGTTCATCGCGGCTTTCATTCCGCTCGTGCCGCTGGCCTCCATCGGACGACGCGGGACGTTCATCCAGACATCGACGCCGTGGACCAGGTAACGGGCGACTTCCTGATCGTAATCTTCGATAAACACTGCACGTTTTTGCCAATTTGAATTGTGATTTATGCTCATCAACTCCTGGAGGATCGTCTTGGCCGTGCGATCCTGGGGGTGGGCTTTTCCGGCAAAAACGAACTGAACGGGACGCATCGGATCGTCAACCATTTTGAGCAGTCGCTCGAGATCCGTAAACAATAGATCCCAGCGTTTGTACGCAGCAACGCGACGGGCAAAGCCGATGGTTAAAATGTCTGGCGAAAAGAGTCGACGCGTGTCTTCGCGTTCGTTGATAGTATCGAGTGAACCCGTTTCTTTCGAGCGGGTTCGTTCGCGGATGAATGCGATCAGCAGATTTTTGAGCGTGCAATGAGCGTTCCATATCTCATTGTCCGACAATGTGTTAACGGCTGCGGCCCATGTCTCGGCATCGCGTACGGCCTCGTGCCAGTTTGTCCCTATTGTCTGCTCGTAAAGCGTCTGAAAAACCGGCGCGACCCACGTCGGGGCATGGACGCCGTTGGTTACAGAGGTGATCGGCACAGCACCTGCATCCCTGAGATCGGGAAACATCTTGAGCCACAAGCCTCGCGAGACCTCGCCGTGCTTTTCGCTTACGCCATTCGCCGAACGGCACATGCGTAGCGCCAGAGGCGTCATGCCAAAAAACTCGTTTTCATCGGCCAGATTTGCGCGGCCAAGAGCAAGAAATTCGTTGTTAGTCAATTTTAGCGACGCGATATACTCGTCACTAAAACATTCGTCCAGCGTTTTCGGCGGAAACATATCGTTGCCCGCCGCTACCGGTGTGTGTGTTGTAAAAACACATTGCTTGCGAACGGCTTTGACCGCATCCGCGAAGCTGTCATCGGCGTATGTTTGCAGATGTTCGCGGGCCAGTTCGAGCGTCGAAAACGCTGCATGTCCCTCATTAAGATGAAAAACCGTCGGATCGATACCAAGCTTTCTTAACAAACGAACGCCGCCGATGCCCAAAACCTTTTCCTGTACGATCCGCGTTTCCGTGTCCCCGCCATATAAATGACCGGTAATAAGCCTGTCAACATCGCCGTTTTGGGGGACGTTGGTATCGAGCAGATAGAGCGAAATCCGTCCAACGCGGGCGAG
This sequence comes from Pyrinomonadaceae bacterium, assembly GCA_039920905.1. Classification (GTDB taxonomy): domain Bacteria; phylum Acidobacteriota; class Blastocatellia; order Pyrinomonadales; family Pyrinomonadaceae; genus OLB17. The sequence goes on along the minus strand of JBDSCV010000197.1, from coordinate 627 downwards.
CCAAGCCTGCGCCACGACCTCGCGACCGCGGATATGCACCGAAACGGTCATGCGCTCGCCATTCGCGTCAAGCACCGGTGTCAGCGCGAGTTCTGAACCAAAAACGTCATTGTAAGACTCTTCCTGCCAGCCGTCGTGCCGGATATTTTGACGAAAAAATCCGTAGCGATAGAGCAGTCCGATCGCAGTCAACGGCAGATTGAGATCGCTTGCCGATTTGAGATGGTCGCCGGCAAGGATGCCGAGACCGCCGGAATAATTTGGCAGCGAATTATGAACGCCGTATTCGGCACAGAAATAGGCTATGTTAGTTGCTCGTTGTTCTTCGCGGGGCAACTCAGATAAATAATCAGTAAAGCGTTCATTAAATCGATTTAGCCGCTCAACAAACAAAGTGTCCGCCGATTTTTGCCACAACCGGAGTTGGTTGATCTGCCGCAACAAAACCCGTGGATTTTGTTCACATTTATCCCAGAGTGCGGGGTCGAGATCGCGAAAAAGCGCCGTTCCCTCGGGCTGCCACGACCAGTAAAAATTGGCAGAGATCGCCGCCAGAGATCCGAGGTTTTCTGGTAATTCGCGTCTTAATTCGAAATCGGTTCTGAAAATCGTTTCCGCCTGCGCTCT
>JBDSCV010000196.1:0-4441 GCA_039920905.1 Pyrinomonadaceae bacterium | reverse complement strand
AATTCTACCTGCGTAATTGGATCGGGCTTTTTCCCGCCGGTCTACTTAACTCAAAACACCGTTAATATTTCCAAAAAAATAGAATCTTGCCGGTTTTGAACGTTTTCTTAACCGGAACTCTTGCATGCCCGCGAGATGACCGGAGTGCTAACGATGGATCGATCTTTTTCTAACAAAATTCTCCCGGCTGAAACTCTACTAATACAGGCCGCAATCGTGATTGTGGTGCTAGTTAGTGCGGGTGCATTACTCGGCCAAACGAGCGACAGCCCAGGAAAGAACAATCCGTATTCACCCAGCCCAAGCCGTAAAACCAAACTGGAGGGACCGGCGGTAAATATCGTATCGTCAAAGCCAGCCCGACCGAAGTCGCATTTGTGATGCAGGGACAAAGCAGTAAGCAGGCTGACGAAAGCCGGCCGACCGTCGCACAGCGAACTTACAAGATCGCAAAAATTGCCGATGTTAGCTCGAGGCTGCCGACCGATATTTACAAGGTGGGAGTTGGGGATGTGCTTAGTGTAAATCTGAAAAATGCGGCTCAGGGATCGGGATATTTCACAGTACGACAAGACGGAACGATCGATTTTCCGCTCGCCGGTGAAAATGTGATCATCGCCGACCAGACGGTCGATATAATCGAAGATATCCTCGAGTTCGGCGTCACGCGTTTTCCTGATCCTCAAATCGAGGTAAGGGTCCGCGAATATGTCAGTCACCGCATCAAAGTTTCGGGACTGGTCGAAAAACTCAGGCGAGAAGAACCTCCAGCGCGAAGCGATACCGCTTTTTGTGATCCGTGCAGAGGCTGTCGTCAACCCAAAAGCAACGAAAGCCTTATTAACTGGTGCCCCTCTACTTAAAGTCGAATCATACAATCTCCGCAACGCCAATACTGATAACACACTTCTTTATCCCGGCAATTCGAATCGAATTTACAGACGAAGGCGGTTCACGATTATCTGGCGCAGCATTTTATTTTGTTTCCGGCGATGTCACGTCCGGAGGCAAAAAGACCTTACCCCCGGTATCACGCTTTATCAAGCCGTAACTGCCTCCGAAGGCACAAAAGGAAAACCCGGAAAGGCGGTCGTCCGCCGGAAAAAATGAGAAAGGAGTGTTCTCTATCATCGAATACGACCTGCGTTCGATCAAGGACGCTAAATCGGTCGATCCGGCTCTCACGGGAGGCGATGTGATCGAAATACGAAATTAAGTTCTCGTAACATTAAATTTGTATGTTCAACATTTTTTGTTATACTTTTGAGGCCTTGATAGTGAAGCGCGTTGGGTGATCGCTTCCGCGAAAGCGGCAGAGGAAAGTCCGAACACCATAGGGCAGCGAGCCGGATAACGTCCGGGAACTTAGCGAAAGCCGAGTGACGACAAGTGCAACAGAGAATATTCCAGCCTGAAAGGGTGATGGGTGAAATGGTGAGGTAAGAGCTCACCGGCGTGTCTGGTAACAGGTGCGGCCAGGTAAACTCCTCGCGGTGCAAGGCCAAATAGGGAAACGTGTTATTTGAGCTGCCCGCTCAATACTGAAGAAATTCAGTGGCGTTTCTGGGTAGGCCGCTTGAGCTTGTGTTGTAATACACGGCCTAGATGAATGATCGCCTTCGCGTGAAAACGCGAAACAAGATTCGGCTTATAGACGCGCTTCATTTCTCGGTAAATGAGTATTTAGATCAAATCCAGATCCAGGAGACATTTCTTTTATGGCAAACAGGAAAGGTGTATTTATCGGTGCGTATGTTCCAAACGAACTTAAAGAATCGCTGCGTCGGCGTGCCGCCGGCGAACACCGCACACTCTCGCAGGAAATCACCCGCATACTCGTCCAAGCCGTCCACGGCAAAGGCCTGCCCGCGGGCAGCGTTGATCGCCGTGGCCAGGCTATCGTGCCGCGCCGCCGAGCAACCGATCCGCCGATCCGCCGCCGTGCCGAAGATCTACCCTATATCCCCGTCGAAGCGAAGAAGAAGTAGTATCGTATTTTGATTAATTTACGAAGCGTTGCCGGATTTACGTTCGGGAACGCTTTTTTTACGCTTTGTATGTCTGTTACCATCTTTCGTAATGCATAGAAATACAATCGCATTCGTAATCGTTGCCGCGATAGCCGGGTTTATCGCCGGTTTTTGGCTTGCGAATTCGATCAATCGCTCGGCTTTGAACTCACTCAATTCCCAAAAAACACCTGCGACTTCCGCGAACAGTGCCAGTCTGCCACCGAATGCTGATTCTGACCTGACCGCTGATGAGCTAACATCAAAAATTGTGGAGGCCGATAAAAACCCGACTAATTTTGGATACCAAAAGGATCTGGGCACCGCTCTTTATCGCTATGCCGCAATGAAGCAGGATAAGGATTTGCTGACGGAAGCCGTTCGAATATTGGAACGAGCGAGCTCGACCAATGCGAAAGACTTTGAGGTGCTCGTGGCGCTCGGCAATGCCCGTTTCGATATTGGCTTTGCAAAGAAGGACACGTCGGAATATCAAAAAGCGCGTGATATTTACGCAAAGGCTCTGGAGATTAAACCCGCAGACGCGGATGTTCAGACCGATCTCGGATTGACGTATTTTTTACAGGAACCGGCGGCTTATGATAAAGCTGCGGCTGAATTACAAAGGGTTTCAGATTCCAACCCCAAACATCAGCGGTCGCTGCAATTTCTTGTTCAGGTATTGGTCAGACAAAATAAATTGGCCGATGCCGAAAAAGCCCTCGCTAAACTAAAAGCGATCGATCCCGCAAACTCGGCAGTTGCCGAACTGACGTCACAAATATCAGAGGCCAAAAGCGGCGTGAAATAGATGAGAGAAGGTTTTTTTATAATTTTGGTGGTTTTCGGGCTGCTTGCTCTGACCGCCTTACGTTACCGCAAACAGATCGGCAGTATGATTGGCATGGCCCGAATGCTAAAAGAAGCAAAAGAAAATATAACCAGCGGCCCCAACATCATTCAAGGCGACAACGGCAAAAATGTGGCTCTGGTAAATTGCTCAAAATGCGGTGTTTGGGTGCCGCAAAACAAAGCGCGAAAGGTCGGTGATACATTCTTCTGCTCCGACGAATGCGTCAGGGTGCAGAAACCCGCACGTCGGTGAGGGCCTATCGCATATCTACATAAAACTACCGAGATACCACGCGATCATTCGATCCCCGAATAGTAATGCGATGATCGAGCCGATACCAAGAAATATTCCAAATGGAACCTGCGCCTGCATATCCTTGTTCTTTTGACGCATGACAATGACGATACCCGCGAGAGCTCCTGTAAAAGCTCCGAGAAATATCGTCAAAATCGTCAGACGCCAACCCAGAAGTGCTCCAATACCAAAGAGCAACTTAACGTCGCCCAGACCCATCGCATCGACGCCGCGAAGCACCTTCCACAGTGCCCCGACCAGCCACAGCGAGCCGCCGCCGATCAACGCCCCAAATAGCGCGCCGGCTAACGAAATGACCCACGCCGGATACCCCTGCAGCAAAGCTATTGGGCTGTAAGTCGTATCGGAAAAGTAGTTTGTACCGGCAAAAGCTATCGGAAAGACGATCCGCACGATCAGCGCGATCACGAACAGCGGATAAGTGATCACGTTCGGCAGTATCATGTGTTCGGCGTCGATAAAGATCAACGCGATCATCGCCGAAACAAACGCCAGGGCCACGGGCAGGTAGGGCGTTAACCCGATCTGCATAAACACGATCAGAAAAACGAGTCCCGTTAACGCCTCGATCGCCGGATAACGCCAGGAGATTGGTTCCTTACAGCTCGCACATTTACCACTAAGCATCAGCCAGCCAAGTATCGGAACATTGTGGTAAAACCTGATCGCTGTCTGACAATTTGGGCACGCTGAGCCAGTAAGCAGCGACTTTTCATTCGGAACCCGGTAAATAACAACGTTCAAAAAGCTGCCGATGCACGTCCCAAACGCGAACGCGATAATATAACTCACCCATTCCGGTATCGCAAGAACTGACTCAACCGAAGCTAAGAGTGCTGTTTGCATTAATTATTTGTTTTCCGCGAAGATAATCGGGACAATGCCGCCCGAATCATAATAATTTGTTTGTAAGAAAAAGTGAAGTTTTCTCACGTTCGCTCTATTTGCGATTTTCACGGTTAAATTTTTCTGGTTAAACCTAGCAAAGATCGCTAACTTACTTTATTATTTTGTTGTTACATTTGTGGTTGTAAACTCTTAAAGTAAAGGAACTAACCGATTTGGAACCTACTGACGTAAAAAATCCCGAATACTTTCACAAGGTTGTCGATTGCCAATATGCCTGTCCGGCCCACACGCCGGTTCCGGAATATATCCGACTGATCGCCGAAGGACGTTACACCGAGGCGTATATGATCAATTGGGATTCGAACGTGTTTCCTGGCGTACTTGGCCGAACATGCGACCGCCCATGCGAACCGGC
>JBDSCV010000195.1:0-6132 GCA_039920905.1 Pyrinomonadaceae bacterium | reverse complement strand
CCGCGCAATATTATGATGCTTGTGCCCGCCGGGCCGATCGTCGATTCGGTCATCACCGATCTGCTACCGCATCTTGAAAAAGATGATCTCATTATCGATGGCGGCAATTCGCATTTTACTGACACCGATCGCCGCGAGGCTGACCTGGTGGCAAAAGGCGTAGGTTTTATGGGAGTTGGAGTCAGCGGGGGCGAAGAAGGTGCGCGTCACGGAGCAAGCATTATGCCCGGCGGACGGCGTGATTTCTATGACCGCATCGAAAACACGCTGCAAGCCGTCTCGGCAAAGGTGAATGGCGAGCCTTGTGTTGCCTATATGGGTGTTGGCTCGGCGGGGCATTTTGTCAAAATGGTCCACAACGGGATCGAATACGGCCTGATGCAGATCATCGCCGAGACATACGATTTTATGCAGCGTGTCTTGAAGATGGACTACGCGGCGATGAGCAAAGCCTTTGCCGAGTGGAACGACAGCGAACTCAACTCGTTCCTCGTCGAGATCACGGCTGAGGTTTTGAGAAAGGCCGACCCCGACACCGGAAATCCTCTGGTCTCGATGATCCTCGACACGGCGGGGCAAAAGGGAACTGGCAAATGGACGTCGCAAGCCGCAATGGATCTAGGCATCCCGATTCCGACAATAGATTCTGCCGTATCGATGCGGCAAATATCTTCGCAAAAAGCGACTCGATCAACTATTGCAAAGAAATACACCGAACAACTCGGAACCCGGAACCAGGAACTAGGAACTAACGCGTCTTTAGACGATCTCAAAAAAGCACTGCTCTGCTCATTCATAACCGTCTACGCCCAGGGTTTGTCTTTACTTCAAGCCGCGTCCACAGAAAAAGACTACGGCCTCGACCTCGCCGGGATCGCAAAGATTTGGCGCGGCGGTTGTATCATACGTTCCGCCCTGCTCGAAGAGATGCGTGCTGCGTTTTCCAAAGATGCGTCGCTCGCAAATCTGCTGCTAGATGACAAATTCGCCGTCATTCTCGGGGAAAACAACGCTTCATGGCGAACCGTGATAGGAGCTTTCACCGCCGATGGTATTCCCTCATTGTGCTTCTCGTCCGCAATGTCGTATTTTGATGCGATTCGCACCGAGCGTCTGCCGGCAAATCTGATCCAGTCCCAACGCGACTACTTCGGTGCCCATACATATCAGCGAATTGATAAGGACGGTACATTCCACACAGCAGATTGGGAAAAATAAATTTGCCCCCGAAAGACATGAGATAAACTTTTCATCCCTTTTTTGTGGGGTTCGTGGGAAAGATCAATTTGTCTGTTCGAGGATCTCCCAGGCATGTTCAGCTTTTAGGAGCTTGCTCATCAGCGAGGCGTGGACGCTGTGACCCGACCTTTCAGCGGTGATCTTGCCTTGGACAGGCATACCGAGAAGGGCGAAATCACCGATGATGTCGAGGATCTTATGACGAACGAATTCGTCGTCGAAGCGGAGCGGTGTTTCGTTTAACATTCCGTCGGCAGTGAGCACAATTGCGTTGTCGAGCGAGCCGCCGAGTGCAAGATTTGCCTTTCGCAGCATGTCGATCTCGTGGGTGAATCCAAATGTCCGGGCTGACGCGATCTTTTTACCGAAGGAGCCGTTCTCAAATACAAAATTCAGTCGTTGCCGTTCGATAAATGGGTGTGGAAAGTCAATAACGCACTCGATCTCGTAATTCTCAGCGGGTTCTATGGACATCTTTCGGTTCCCGTCTTCGAATTCGACACGCTCAATTATGCGAAACACATGACTCGCGGCGTGCTGTTCGACCACACCGGCCTTTGTAATCAAATCGATAAAATCTTCGCTCGATCCGTCCATGATCGGGATCTCGATATTGTCGAGTGCGATAAAGCAGTTATCCACCCCCGAACCTCTGAGCGCCGAAAGAAGGTGTTCGCAAGTCGAAAGCACGACTCCGCGCCGCATCAACGTCGTCGCGTAGCTGCAATGCGAAATGTATTCGACCGACGCCGGGATCTCAAAATCGTCGAGATCTGTGCGGACAAAGATATAACCCGTATTCTCAGGAGCGGGTCGCAGGGTCATGTTGACCTCAACACCGGTGTGCAGGCCAACGCCGCTGATATCGATCGGTTTTGCTAATGTGGTTTGTTTCATCTAAAAATGAGTTGTTGTTTTCTATTACAATACCCGTGCCAACACGGAGCCCGGGCAAATGTGCACTTTATCTGTGTTTTAATCAGTGTGATCCGTGGCAAATACTCTTTTCTGTTGCGTTCGCGCCACAATGTTGTGGCCGGATTTACTATTAACGATTCTCGAATTACAATTAACGCTAAGTATGGCAATCGAAACCGCCGGTCAAAAGACCGCGAAAATTACAAAGATACGCATTGAGAATACGGCGACGATCACGTTGCCTCAAGACACCGAAGGCAGCATCAATAAGGTGCTTGATTTTCTCCCGATCGAACAGTATCGGGGTGTCGAGAAGATCAAGCTGGTTGATTTCATTAATGACCCGCGTCTCAAGAACATGGATGTGCCGGTCAAGGGCGATCTGCCCGGTCTTTATCATCCGCGTGCAGGGAACCAGGCGCCTTGGTTTGAGATGTCGATGGGTGCTCTGCTGCAGCCAACCGAAGGCTACGTTAAAAAATTCATGGCTAAAAGCTCGTTCAAAGGTAACATCGCCGGGCTGATGTTCTCGCTCGTCGGCCAGCATTATTATTTGACGCAAAAGCATTCGGTCAAACGCACGGCGCTTGAACCGCAGATACGGCAGTATGCTGAGAAGAATTTGAAAGTCTGGAGCGAAAAACAAAACGAGGGCAGTGTTCGGGCAAAGCTATTTAAGCCCTTTCGCCCGTACCTTGAACGATGGGCGAAATGGCTGAATAAGAAAGCAGCAGCTGCGCAGAAGTAGAAACAGATTGCCACAAAAAACACAAGAAACACACAATTTAGAAATTCTTTTTGTTTGTGTTTTTTGTGCCTTATGTGGCCAAAAAAAAAGATATGAACTATTGGTTAGTTAAACAAGAACCGACAGCCTATTCGTGGGACGATTTCGTTAAGGACGGCACGACCGATTGGACGGGTGTACGGAATTTTAAGGCCCGAAACAGCCTGAAAGAGATGAAAAAGGGCGATAAGGTCTTTTTTTATCACTCAGTCGTTGGGAAAGAAGTGGTTGGCGTCGCCGAGGTTTCCAAAGAGGCTTTTCCCGATCCGACAGATACGGCGTGGCACGCGGTCGAGCTAAAACCGGTCAAACCGTTAAAAAAGCCGGTGACGCTCGAACAGATCAAGGCAAATCACGCGCTCGCGAACATCTACCTCGTCCGGCAGCCGCGATTTTCGGTGATGCCATTGACCAAGGACGAATACGAAGAGATTCTCAGCATGTCGAAATAGGCTTAACCTATGATCAAAGAGGCAGTAGCCTATTATCACGAACTCCTGAATGACACCGACCTTGCCTCCGCGTCGCAGAAGATGCTGGATGACGGCCTCGAATCGTCTAAATTGATATTTGGGGGACGAAGGTTGTCGCCCTATCTGCGTCCCCATTTTGTGATGGAAAGCGACTGGCTGATGATAAAAAAAACGTGCGAGACGATCTTTGGAGCGCTGCAAAAGGTTAAGGACGCAGCGATCGCGGACGATGCTTTACTAGACGAACTTGGCGTAACCGAGATCGAAAAAGAGTTGGTCAAAATAGACCCCAAATATTCGCATGTCTCGCCAACCTCGCGGCTCGATTCGTTTCTAACGCAAGACTCTTACAGCTATGTCGAGTTAAACGGTGAAAGTCCAGCCGGTATTGCGTTTTCGGATTCGGCAACTGAGATCTTTATGTCGCTTCCGGTGATGCAAAAATTTGCGGAGCGTTACGATATAAAAGGCCTGGAAGGTTCATCGAAAATTCTCGATGTGCTGCTCGAATGCTATGCGGAATTCTGCGGCGGTACTATCTCGAACAAACCTGTTATCGCGATCGTCGATCTCGAAGATCTGCCGACGATCAAGGAATTTGAGCTTTTTCGTGATTTTTTTGAGTCTAACGGCTACAACTCTATCATTTGCACACCGGGTGAACTGGAATTTAACGGCTCGCGACTCTCGTGCAAAGGTACGGAAATAGACATCGTTTACAAGCGTCTGTTGGTCAACGAATACCTGCCGATAATGGCGGCTCAACCCGCTTTGCTCGATGCATATCGTGCCGGAGCGGTTTGTATGGTCAACAGCTTTCGCGGAAAACTCGTGCATAAAAAGGCGGTCTTTGCGGTGCTGACCAATGAGCGTTACCGGCATCTTTTTAACGACGCCGAGATCGACGCGATCACAAAACACATTCCCTGGACTCGCGTTTTCCGAGACGAGCAAACCGAGAATCATGCCGTGAACATAGATCTGGTTGAATGGACCCGCGCAAATTCGCACAAACTGGTTCTAAAACCCAATGACGATTACGGCGGCCACGGTATTTATATCGGTTGGAACTCGACCGCGGGAGAATGGGACGATGCGATCGCCCACGCCCTAAAAATGGGCGACTATGTTATTCAGGAACGCGTCAAAACCGCTAAAGAATTTTTCCCGATGCTCACAGATGACAAAGGCAATTGGGAACCCGTGGAGCAACTTGTAGACCTCGACCCACTTCTATTCTTAGGCAAGGTCGGTTCGGCATTCACGCGGCTGTCATCCACCGAGCTCGCCAACGTCTCGTCCGGCGGCGGCATGGTGCCCACGTTTATTATTTCTGAAAAATGAAACTGACTCAGAAACAAACCCGCCTTCGCGCTCTAACCGACGAATACACGCGCCTTGAACACAGGCTCAAACTCGGCGGCGGTACGGCGAAGATAGAGAAAATTCACGCTCAGGGAAAACTGACGGCTCGAGAACGTATCGAAATGTTGCTCGACCCTAACACATCCTCCCAAGAGATCGGCCTGCTCGTGGCTTATGACCAGTATGACGGCACAGCTCCGGCGGCGGCGGTTGTGACGGTCGTCGGCAAGGTCAATGGCCGCGAATGCGTGGTTGTCGCTAATGACGCGACCATTAAGGCCGGGGCATGGTATCCCGAGACGATAAAGAAGATCCTGCGGGCGCAGGAGATCGCGATGCGTAACCGCGTGCCGATCATTTATCTGGTGGATTCGGCGGGTGTGAATTTACCGTATCAGGGCGGTGTTTTTCCCGGTCAATACGGGGCCGCACGCATTTTCTACTATAATTCGATCATGCGGCACTACCTGAAAGTCCCACAGATATCGGCCGTTATGGGAATGTGTGTCGCAGGCGGAGCATATCTTCCAGCCTTGTCGGATGTGATATTGATGGTTGAGGGAACGTCTTTCATGGGCCTCGGCGGTGCAAATCTTGTGAAAGGTGCGACCGGCCAGACGATCGACAACGAAACACTCGGCGGTGCGATGACCCACAACGCCGTCTCGGGCGTCGCTCATTACAGGACAAACGACGATAAAGAATGTCTGGAGAAAATTCGTGCATTAGTGGCTGAATTGCCCGAAAAAGAGACGAGTCGGGTGTCAGTGTCCGAACCGGGAATGGTAGCGACCGGCTTCCGTGAACTCTACAATATTTTACCTGAAGATCACCGTGCGCCTTATGACATGAAAAAAGTTCTCGCGTGCTTCCTCGACAAAGGCGAACTCGACGAATTTCAAGCTGATTTTGCAAAGGAAATGATCTGCGCGACCGCGCGGATCGGCGGTATTCTGGTGGGCGTTATTGCAAATTCTCGCGGCATCGCAAAAGGCAAACCCGGCACACCGCCGCGATTCGGCGGCATCGTCTATACCGAATCCGCCGAGAAAACAGCGTATTTTATTGAGAACTGCGACCGTCATTCAACACCTTTGCTTTTTGTGCAGGACGTATCAGGTTTTATGGTCGGCGCCGAGGCCGAGCACAGCGGCATCATCCGTGCCGGTGCGCATTTTGTCGAAGCGATGGCGACCGCGAGCGTTCCAAAGATCGTCCTGACGGTCAACCACGCCTCCGGTGCCGGATATTACGCGATGGCGGGCCAGGGTTTCGATCCCGACTTTATTTTTTCGCTCCCGACCGGACGTATGGGTGTTATGGAAGGCGACAGCGCCGCCCAAGCCATTT
>JBDSCV010000194.1:0-5113 GCA_039920905.1 Pyrinomonadaceae bacterium | reverse complement strand
GTTTGAGGCCGACCGGCTCGCCGCAGTTGTTACAGAGATTGGGGCGAACGGCGTTGAAGGTTCCGCAATTGTTACACAAAACCTCGGCCGGGTTAAACGGATCGACCTTTATCTTGGCCGAGCAATTCTTACAGTTTGCACGCAGGTGCTCGAGGCCTTCGAGATTGCCGCATTTGCACTGCCAGTTGCCGATCTGATATTCGACATATTCGAGCATCGCCGTCTCGCGAAAATCGGAAACCGGAAAGATCGAGGCAAAGACCGACTGCAGACCGACGTAATCGCGTTCCTCAGGGATGAGATCCATCTGTAGAAAGCGGTTATAGGATTCGCGCTGGACCTCGATAAGATTTGGGATCTGTGCCGATGTATAGATCTTAGAAAAATCCACCCGCTCAGGCGACTTGCTTGTTCGCCGCCCGAGACCTGTTGAGCTGCTTTGTAGAGGATTGTTGATCATATTATTAAATAGCGGACTATAAAAAAACCTGTTGATTTTTCGGTTAGTTGCTGTTACGATTCACGCAGACAGCGACTTTTCAAAAAAATTCGCGATAAAGACGGCAAACGCGGTCTTAGGTAAAGCTTACCCAGACCGCTTTTCAGCAGTAATTGCTTAATTTAAGTTTTAAGGGCGTGCCAAAAAGGGACACCAACTCTCCACTTGTTTGCGACTCAGGTCGCGTCTAAACCAACGGAAACTATTGTAAAATAAAGGCGTTTCCGATTTAATCGGTCGGGCCATCGCAGCTCCGAAAATTAAGATTGAGCGCGAACCAATTAGTTTACCAATAAATAACTATAAATACAAACGCATGAGACTCACGCCAAAAAGGCATGAGCCTCATGCGTTTAGCTATTATTTAAGCTCGACGCTTGCGCCCGCTTCGGTCAATTTAGCTGAGATCTCATCAGCCTCTGCCTTAGAAACGCCTTCTTTAATGGCTTTCGGGGCAGCATCGACGAGGTCTTTGGCTTCTTTCAAGCCGAGGCCCGCAACGACTTCGCGAACGACCTTAATAACGGCGATCTTATTACCGCCGGCGACAGTCAATACGACGTCAAACGCGTCCTTCTCTTCCGCCACAGGTGCTGCATCGCCGCCAGCCGCTACCGCTGCCGGTGCCGCTGCCGCTGCCGCTGAAACACCGAAAACTTCTTCGAGTTCCTTGACCAATTCAGACGCTTCGAGAAGCGTCATACCTTTTAAATACTCAACTACATCATTTTTTGTAACTGCCATGATTTTATATTATCTCCTATTTAGGGTTCCTTATTAATGACGAATGCTGAGTGATGAATTTTGTTCACCGCCCGATTCATTTCATTCGTCCGTCATACGCGAACCGAATAACTCGGCAGAATTCATCATTCTGCATTTATCATTCTGCATTCGCTTTTCGCCGCTAGAACCCAGGGACGTGTATGTTAAGGGTTGCATCCCCTCACATTCCGCGTCCGAAGTCTGCATGACCTGACAATCATTTAGACCCGCTTTCCTTGAGTACGGCTTTTTAGTTCAGGGTGCAAGCTTTAGCTTGTATTTATCAATTAAGAAACGAGCTAAAGCTCGCACTCTAAACAAAAACTTTTCTATTCAGCCTTTTCCTCAGCTTCTGCTTCGGGGGCTTCTTCTACAACTTCTTGGGTGGTTTCCGCCGGAGCTTCTTCCGCTGCCGCTGCGACTGCCGGGGCTTCTTCAGCCACAGCCTCCGCCGGTGCATCTGCCGAAACTTCAGCTTCAGCAGGTGCCGCCTCAACCGCGGGAGTTTCTTCGACTACCTCTGCAACCGCTTCTGCGGCCGGTGCAGCTTCCACCGCTGGAACGTCAACGGCAACTTCTGCTGCCGGAGCTTCTGCCTTTGCTTCGGCTGCCGGAGCGGTACCTGCCGGTTTACTGTCACCGATCATCTTAATGACCACTGCCAGATCACGCGGCACGGCATTAATGACCGTGACCAGACGCTCGGCTGAGCTGTTGATGACCCAAAGAAGCTTGGAAATAAGCTCTTCCTTAGAAGGCAGATTTGCGATCGTGTTCAACTGTGCAAAATCTACCAGCCTGCCATCAACAACACCTGTTTTGAAGGTGTAAATATCGGCGTTGTCTTTCATGAACTTCGAGATCGCTTTTGACAGGACAACGGGATCATTTTCCGTCCAGGCTATCGCAGTCACGCCCTTGAAATGCTCGGTAGCATCTTCAAACTGCGTGCCTTTTACGGCGATACGCGCCAGAGTATTCTTTACGACCTGATACTTTGCACCGGCCGCACGCACAGAGCTGCGAAATTCCTGATCTTTGGTCACGCTCAGCTTTGTAAAGCTGACGACCATAGCGGATTTCGAAGTCGCCAACGACTCGGTGAGGGCGGTCAGATCATTTTGTTTTATTTCTCTTGATTTCATTACGTTATTCGCTCCTCACTTATGCGTACGCAAGCTCATCGAGCAAAACGCCCGGGCTCATCGTCGCGGCTAAGTTAATTTTCTTTAAGTATCGGCCTTTCGCAGTCGTCGGCTTGGCTTTCATCACTGCACGGATAAGTACCTGCGTATTTTCGGCTAACTTCGCATCGTCAAACGACACTTTACCGACCGGCGAGTGAATGACGCCCGTTTTATCGACGCGGTATTCGACCTTACCGGCCTTGGTCTCTTCGATGGCAGTTTTAATGTCCATCGTGACCGTTCCTGTTTTCGGATTTGGCATCAGGCCTCGAGGACCGAGAACCTTACCAAGCTGACCGACCTTGCCCATCATATCGGGCGTTGCGATCAGTGCGTCAAATTCGAGCCAACCGCCTTTGATCTTTTCGACGATGTCGTCGCCGCCGGCAAAATCCGCACCGGCGTCTTCGGCCTCTTTGACCTTGTCACCCTGAGCGATAACTACGATCCGCTTCGCCGTTCCGCCCAAACCATGCGGCAGAACAATTGTTCCGCGGACAAGTTGATCGGCCTTTCGCGGGTCAACACCCAGCCACATCGTCAGCTCGACGGTCTCGTCAAACTTAGCAAATGCAACCTCTTTCAATTTTGCAACCGCTTCCTCAAGCGTGTGCTTCTTATGCAGCTCGATTTTTTCGAGAGCCGCAAGATATTTCTTGCCTCTTTTCATTTTACCTCCAGGTGTTAACGGGAACGGTCGGTTCCCTTCCTAATGCAAAATGCACAGTGCAGAATGCTCAATTGTGCATTTTGCATTGTGAATTCTGCATTTATTCCACTGTCAAACCCATGCTCTTCGCCGTTCCCTCGATTGTCCGCATTGCGGCGGCGAGGTTGGACGTGTTGAGATCGCCCATTTTCAACTTGGCGATCTCTTCGATCTTTGCCTTTGAGATCGAGCCAACCTTTTCACGATTTGCCTTACTCGAACCCTTTGCGATTCCCGAGGCCTTTCTTAATAGATCAGCTGCGGGCGGCGTTTTCGTTTCAAATGTGAACGAACGATCCGCATAAACTGTGATCACGACCGGTATTTTCATGTCTGGGTCGTCGTTTTGCGTTTTGGCGTTGAACGCCTTGCAAAACTCCATGATGTTAACGCCGTGCTGACCCAGAGCCGGGCCGATCGGCGGCGCCGGATTCGCCTTGCCGGCGGGTATCTGCAGCTTAATGTAACCTTCTATCTTCTTTGCCATTGTTTTTCGATTAACGATTTTGGAATTTTGCCACCGAGACTACCGAGAAAGATGAGATTGTTATTTATTCAAAACCTTTCTCCAAATCTCTGTGTGCTCTGTGGCTAATCTTCCAAAAATGTCCTCATTATTCTTCTTCTGCGAACGTAACTTTTTCTACTTCTAAAAATGTCAATTCGTAGGGTGTCGAGCGGCCAAAAATGGTGATTGAGACCTTGAGCGTTGCTTTGTCTTCGTTGATCTCCTCGACCTTGCCGGTAAAGCTGGCGAACGGGCCAGATTTGATCCTGACGACCTCGCCGACCTCGTAAGTAAACTTCGGTTTCGGCTTTTCGTGAGCGACCTCGATATTGTGAACGATCTGGTCAACTTCGGCCTGTGTCAGCGGTGTCGGGTCTTTTCCGCCCAGAAATCCGGTAACTTTCGGCGTCGATTTGATCGCGTGAAAGACGTTGTCGGGCGGTTTGCGGTTGTCACCGCATTCGATCTCGACGAGGACATAGCCCGGATAGAACATACGTTCCGAGACATACTCTTTATTGCCGCGCATTTCGACGACCTTTTCCTTCGGGAGCAAAACTTCTGTGATCTGCTCGGCCAGCTCCATATCACGGATGCGTGCCCCGAGGCTCTCGACCACCTTATTCTCATGCCCCGAATAGGTGTGGATAAAATACCACTGCTTCATCTCAAATATCCTTACACTCCGGCGATCTTATTGATCACCCATGTTAGAGCTTCCAAAATGTAAACCCAGGCCCTGTCGACCAGAAACAAATACGTCGCGAAGAATAGCACGCTAACGATCACAATGATCGTGGTGTTCTTGACGTCCTCCGACGATGGAAACGAGGTTTTATCAAGCTCGGCACGAGTCTTTTTTACAAACTCTCCGATGCTGTCTTTATGTTTCCCTTCCGCATGTGCAACTGCTTCTGACACGTATTTATCTCCCTAAAGTAATGATCTGGCAGGGGTAGCAGGACTCGAACCCGCACCTAAGGTTTTGGAGACCTCCATGCTAACCATTGACACCATACCCCTGTGAATTAGTGAAAAGTTGAAAACTATAAGTTAAAAGTGAAAATCAAATCTGAACTTTTAACTCTTCACTATTCACTTTTCACTATTTGTTCTCTTTGTGCAGCCGGTGACAGCGGCAGCGGCGGCAAAATTTATTAAGCTCAAGCCGGTTCGGCGTGTTCTTTTTATTTTTTGTCGTCACGTAGTTACGCTCTTTACACTCGGTGCATTGCAAAATTATGTTATCTCTTGGCATATATCCTCAGTTGCCTGTTGTCGGTCATCAGTTGTCGGCGTCAGAATCTTTCTGACAACCGACAACCGGCTACTGACAACTGACTGCTATTCCACCACTTCCGAAACGGTACCCGCTCCGACTGTCCTTCCACCCTCCCTGATTGCAAAGCGGAGGCCTTTTTCCATGGCGATGGGGGCGATAAGCT
>JBDSCV010000193.1:0-2488 GCA_039920905.1 Pyrinomonadaceae bacterium | reverse complement strand
GATAAGGGCGATGAGATCGTAATGCTTGGCGGCCACCTCGATTCGTGGCAGTCTGGCACAGGTGCAACCGACAATGGGGCCGGATGTGCCGTAATGATGGAGGCAATGCGCATCATTCAAACTCTGGGGTTAAAACCGCGGCGCACCATTCGCATCGCTCTGTGGACAGGCGAGGAGCAGGGCCTGCTCGGCTCCCGCTCGTATGTAAAACAGCACTTTGGTTACCACGGTGACGGCACGACACCCGCGTTTGGTGGCGGCGGCGGTCAAAACGCCACACCGCTGCCACTCACCAAGCTGCCGGAATACGACAAGCTTTCCGCATATTTTAACATCGACAACGGCACCGGAAAGATCCGCGGAGTCCATATGCAGGGCAACGAGAACGTCCGTTCGATCTTTCGCAGCTGGCTAATGCCTTTCAAGGACGTTGGTGCAAATACGTTGACACTCGCAAACACCGGCGGTACCGATCACCTTTCGTTCGACGCGATTGGACTGCCGGGCTTCCAGTTTATCCAGGACGAGATCGAATACAACTCCCGCACACATCATTCGAATATGGACGTGTTCGACCGGATTCAACCGGATGATATGAAACAAATGTCAGTCATTTTGGCGGCATTTGTGTATCAGGCGGCGATGATGGATGAGAAGATGCCGCGAAAGACCGCGAGATAGGCTGTTTTTTTGGCAGATACCGCTCGAACGTGCTGAATTGGAGTTTTCAGCATTTTCGAGCGGGTTTTGTTTGCAAATAAATAGTAATGAGGTAAGATCATCCCACAAAATTAATCACCACCACCTAATATGACAAATATTCAATTCACTCCGAGTGCGATGGACGCCGGCGGCTGCGTCAGCAATGCGTGGAACCTCGTAAAGCAAAATTACGGGATGTATCT
The DNA here is from genome assembly GCA_039920905.1 of Pyrinomonadaceae bacterium. Lineage (GTDB taxonomy): Bacteria > Acidobacteriota > Blastocatellia > Pyrinomonadales > Pyrinomonadaceae > OLB17. Next base: position 1,583 of record JBDSCV010000193.1, on the reverse strand, counting down.
CGGTATCGCATTGATCGCGATGATCCTTGCCAGCTGCATACCCTGCATCAGCCTGTTCCTGGTCGGTCCGGTGCTTGCTGGTGTCTACTATGTTGTTCTGCGCGAAATGCGCGGCGAACCAGTGGAATTTGGGATGATGTTCAAGGGTTTTGAGAAATTTTTACCGCTGATGGTGATCGGCATCATCCAGTCAATACCTGAGATAATTGCCCAGATATTACGCGTAACCGTGGATGTCGGACGGCTCGGCCTGACGCGCGGCGGAAGGAACGGCGATTTTCAGTTTTTTCAGTCGAACGATCCGCAATTTGCTATCGCCACGGGACTTTTGATCATCATCGCTCTGGTGGCACTTGTGGTGATATTCCTTAGTATTGTGTGGCGTGTTTTGCTGTTTTTCGCCATACCGCTTGCGATGGAACATGATCTCGGCGCGATCGACGCGATCAAACTCAGCGCTAGAGCCGCCACATCGAATATAGGCGGCCTCATCGTACTCTTTATCTTCGAATTTTTACTAGCTCTCGTTGGCGTTTTGGCCCTGTGTATCGGTGTTTTCTTTGTGATACCGATCATCTACGCGGCAAATGCTTTTGCCTACCGGCAGGTCTTTCCGTGGATCGAGCAGGACTTTAATATGTCGCCTCCGCCTCCGGGCGCCTACGGCAGCAATTTTGGCAGCGGAATGTAGACTATCAAAAAAGGGGAAACTTAGAGATGAGAAATTTGATTTCAATTTTCACGGCGACAGCGATCCTCGTCGCCATAGGCCTCGGATGTTCAAAGTTAGCTTTGCCCAGCAAGGTCAATATTTTCGAAAGCGACAACGCGGTTAAGGCTGCCGCCAAGATAAAAGAAAAGATCGGCGCTGACAAGGTCAGGGTCAACAGGGCTGAGATACGAAAAGACAAAATGGTTTTGACCGTCCAGTCACCGACGAATCCTAAAAATATCGATAATTACACATTTAGCAATGGAAGCGTAACCGGTCCAGAACCCGAAAAAGCGTTCAGTTTTGGCGATCACGAGATGACCGCTGACAAATACGTCTCTACTGAGATCGGGGAAATCGGGTTCGCGGCCATTCCCGAAACCATAAAGCAGGCAATATATGATTCTAAGGTCGAGAACGGTGACGTAGATCTGATATCGATGGAACCCGACCTGCCGAAAGGCGGCACCATTGGTGACACGCCACTTGTTTTCATGTGGCGAATATTTGTCGATGGGCCTAGAGGCCGAAAGAGTCTATGGGCTGACAAAGACGGCAAACTCAACGGAAGGACGGCGTAGTACCGTTAGAGTGAAAGTTCCATAAACAAAACGTCCGAATGTGGATTGTCGTAATACGGCGGTATTTCGCGGAAGCCGTGAGATTCATAGAGACTCACGGCTTTTCCCATTTTTGGCGGGAACGTGTCAAGTCTCATTTTTGAGTAGCCGATCTCTCGAGCATCGGCGATGAGGTGTTCAATAAGACGGACGCCGATCTGTTGTCCCCGAAAGCCGTCGCGGACAAAGAGGCGTTTCATCTCACACCCGTTTTCTTCGAGCCTGCGAAGCGCGATGCATCCGGCAAGCCG
>JBDSCV010000192.1:0-3563 GCA_039920905.1 Pyrinomonadaceae bacterium | reverse complement strand
CAGAGCGGTCGAATTGACCTTGACTACCACGCCGTCGATCTCGTAATCGAGTTCGTCACGGATCGACTCAATATTTGCGATAAAGGCAGTCAAATCGTCAAAATTCCGGCAGACCTTGCGGTGCGGGTTAACGTTAAAGCCGTTCCGTCCGCACCACACGAACACTTCGTCATGGGTCGCGAACATTTGTTGGTTTCCGGTAATAGCGTCGTACGGAAACATATCCAGCCGCCGCGAAGCGACAACCGCCGAATCAAGCATCCGTAGCGTTCCCGACGCGCAGTTACGCGGATTTGCAAACGTCTTTTCGCCCCGCATCTCAAGCTCGGCGTTGATCTTGCCAAACTGGGACCGCGACAAAAACACCTCGCCGCGCACCTCGGCATGTTCCGGTGCATCCGCCTTTAACTTCAGAGGAATTGTTCGAATTGTCTTAGTATTCTGTGTCACCTCGTCCCCCTGCGACCCGTCGCCGCGAGTTGCTCCAGTGACAAGAATGCCATGCTCGTAATGCAGCGAAACGCTCAAACCGTCGATCTTTAATTCCGCGACATAATCGAGTTTTCGCCCTTCAGCCAGCTTCTCACAGCGCTCGGTAAACCCCTTTAACTCGTCGAGGTCATACGAATTATCGAGTGACATTAGCGCCACCGTATGGGTAAACGGCTTAAGACTCGTCGCCTTCCCGCCGACACGCTGCGTCGGGCTGTCGGGCGTGACAAGCTCAGGATGCTCGGCCTCAAGAGACTTTAATTTCTCCAAAAGCCGGTCGAATTCAAAGTCTGATATCTCCGGCGCGTCCGATTGATAATAAAGATCACTGTGCCGCTCGATCTCTGATCGCAGAGTTAGTATGCCTATTTCCGGGGTCATTCAGGTTTGGGGGGCGTGAGCGACAGCACCTTATACAATCCGGAGTTAACTTGCCCCATCTTGTTTGCGGACAACTCTCCAACCATTTCAAATAGGAGTGTTTTATCTAAGGAAAGTAACTGAGAAACATTAACGACCGAATCCTTATCTAAACCACTTTGCCCCGACGAGATAAGGACATTTCCTTTCGCCGTTGCTAGACGCAAATTGGTGGTAATGGACGCCACGATTACCGTTTTAATGAGGCTTTCATTAAATTCATCGTCTTGGACGACTAAGACGGGCCGTCTATATCCCGGCCCTGAATGTACAGGCTCCGGCATATCCGTCCACCATATCTCGCCACGCTTCATTACCATTCTTCTTTTGGTAATGACACCAACGCCATTTTTAATAAGACTGGGTCAACGGACGAATCCTCGACTGCATACAAAGCATTCAAGCTGGCTGTAACATCTTCATGGTCCTCTCGCTTGTCTAAATATTCCTCTGCCGCTTCACAAAAAACTTGACTTCGGGATATTTTCTGCTTATTAGCGTATTGATCTATTCGTACGAAAAGATTATCTCGGACAGATATTGCAGTTTTCATAATCAAAAGTATAACTAAAGTTATACCAGGGGTCAACCCATAAATTCCGCGATCAGGCGATGAAAATGATGCGTCCCCTGCTCGCGTGTTGGTGAATATCGTACGTGGGAATAGAACCTTGAGCGGATGCCTTTTTGAACACTTTCCACCACGGCTTCATCTTCCATTTCGACGCCGTGCAGGTTGGCTCCGGCACCTGTATTGTAGCAAGCACCTCATATGTCCTGTTTAAGTAGCAAATGAGATGTCCGCTTTAGGGGGCGAGGGGTAGAAGATCGTTGCAGGAGAAAAAACTGCGATGAGAACTTACTCGGGAGCCTCATGGGGAGCGGGCGATGAAAAGAGAAGAGATAATATTGAGGGCGTATGCGAAGAAGATCAGTTAGATCGAGGCGGCTGCAAAACCGGACATCTTCATTTGCTATTAACAGCAAAAAATTGAAAACGGAGCCTTCAGCGCTAAATTTTGTTACAATGTGAAAAACTGCGTGAGGTTATATCGTGATGTGTCCGAGAATGCTTTTTCTACTGCTGTTGTTTGGCTTTGGGATTTCTTTGCCGGTTTTCACCCAGGACAAAAAGGCGGGTGAAAAAGATGAAGTTATTCGTGTCGATACGCAACTTGTAGATGTTCCGCTTGCCGTGGTCGGGGCTAACGGCGCGCCGCTCCGCGGGCTGAAAGCTGCCAATTTTGTAGTCTATGAGGACGGCAAGCGTCAGGAGGTTGCCGATTTTTCATCGACGTCGGCACCGTTTGAGGTGGCTTTACTGCTCGACACATCGGGTTCAGCCCGATCAGACCTTCAGCTTATACAGCGTGCAGCTCTCGATTTCATTGCTTCACTTCGGCCGGGTGACCGCGTCGCGGTCATTGCCTACAATACGGACCGAGAGAACGGTCGGGCATTTGCGGCGAGCGAATTGGTCAGCAGTCTGACCGACGACCGAAATTTGCTAAAACGAGCCATTAACAACGTAGCTACGAGCAACGGCACGCCATATTACGATTCGCTGGTGCAGGTGGCTGAAAAGGTTTTTGGCCAGCGTCCCGCTGATGAGTTTCGCGGCCGCCGGGCACTGGTGGCGCTGACCGACGGCGTAGATTCGACCAGCGCATCAGATTTTTCTACCGCCAAGCAGGAGATCGAACAGATAGGGATCATTTCGTATTTTATTAAGGTGGATACGCGCGACTTTTTTGAGGAAAGCCTGCTTGGCGACTGCCAGACGGCGATACGGTTTTCGTCGGCACAGATCCGCCGCTATTTCAAAAGTTTTGGCCCTAAAGGGAAGAACAATACTACCCTCGACTTTTGCCAGCTTGGCGATTTTGAGCGTCTGGATATAAGCAAAAAACTCTACGCAATAGCCGACGCCGAGATGGACGAGCTTGCCAAAAGCTCGGGAGGAAAAGTTTTTCCGGTCGATGATCTGAATCAGGCCCGAAGCGCATTCAAAAGCGTCGCTGACGAGATAGGGACAAAATATACACTCGGATATTACTCGTCAAACGAAAAACGCGACGGGACGTATCGGAAGATAAAAGTCGAGACGAAAGGCTTGCCAACCGGAACCCAGATCCGGACACGCGAAGGATATACCGCACCAAAAAACTAAGATCAGCCGCGAATGCACCAATAAGAAGACGGGTGGAATGTATCCCTGGATTCGTCCTATTCGTGCATTCGTGGCAAAATTGTTTTATGGGATTGAAATTCGGACGCGTTTGTTTGTTGGTGTTGGATTCGGTCGGTATCGGCGAGATGCCTGATGCTGCGGCCTGGGGCGATGCCGGAGCTCATACACTCGGGCACATTCTGGAATCGCGTTTGGTGAATCTGTCGAATCTGCGAGCGATGGGTCTGGGTAACATTACTCATTTGAAAGGATTAACGGCCGTCGATGATGCGACTGGATCATTTGGTAAATGCACACTCAAATCCAACGGCAAAGATACCAGTACCGGGCATTGGGAGATGGCGGGGATCATCTTAAAGACGGGTTTCCCGACTTTTCCCGGTGGGTTTCCTGCGCGCATCATCGATGAGTTTGTCGAAATAGCTAATGTTCCCGGCGTTCTCGGCAATTATCCGGCAAG